>NZ_JBVVAK010000174.1:0-14503 GCF_055792825.1 Microvirga sp. GN3 | reverse complement strand
CGCCCTTGGACAAGGTCGGGGCGAGTTGGGTCTCCACATAAGTCTCAAAGATCGGCCGGGTCATCGGCCCATCAATCACCCAAGGGGCCGTCAGACCACAGTAGCGCAGCCCCGCCACGAAGGTCTGGGTCAGCCAGTGCCCGAACGGCGCTTTGGCATACAGGCGCTGCCCCTTGGGACAGCGGCCGCGCAGACGCGTCATCTTGGTGGATGTGCCGGTCTCATCGAGACCCGAAGGGCCGCGAAGCGAAACACCAGCCGGTGCGGCTCCTGGCGCATGCGCGGCTGGCGTTTCGTGCGCCAATGATCGCGGGCCTGGCGCACGTCGGCGCGTCCTTGTTCGCTGGCCCGTAGCGTTTTTTTTGAAGCGGTAGCCGTTGCGGCGGAACCAGTGCGAGATCGAAGCAGGCGTGACCTTCGTGCCGAGGGCCAGGAGTTCTGCGGCCAGTTGCGGCATGGTGATGTCGCCCTTCTCGGCCACACGGCGGATAAGGAAGTCGCGATGCGGATCGAGCTTGGAGTAGCGCCAGCCGCCCTCCGGCTTGGGCGCCAGGCTGCCGGTGGCCCGATACGCCGCCATCAGCCGGACCACGAACGCGACCGAGACCTCGAAGTGCCGGGCGGCTTCATGGCAGGAATGGCCCGCCTCGACAAAGCGCGCCACCCGGCGGCGCAGATCCAGCGAGTAGGACTTGGTCATCGCTCATCTCCTCCCAAGAGGGCCGAGACAAGTGAATCACGAAGCCGCTACGCCGCAAAGCCCCAACGACTCCGTCAGAACTGCCGTTGCTCTAGATCTGTGACCCGGTCTTGCAAGCCGGGTTCACGGCCGGCTCTTGATTATTGGCGCGAAAGTAACGCGAACGATCAAGAATGGGCGTAAGCGGGGAGTGATCCGGACCGGGTCAATTAACCTATCATAGGCACATTGTCTCTTTAGCCCGCAGGCGAGCAGCCTGAATGGTCAAGCTGGTAGTGGGCAGCTCTTCTGCTGCGAAGCTCAAGTCCAGTGGAACCGGGGCCAGAAGCGGCAGCAAAATCAGCGTCTTGACTATGCTCATTGACTTCCGGAGGAAATGTTGTCGTGGAAGACATGTCATGCTGGATCAATGGTGTCACTGTGAGCCCGTAGTTCGCAGAAGGCTGCTTTATGGAAATAGCTTAAGAGATTCGGACGGGAGGGACTTTGAATAAGGAACTGGCTTCATCGCCATACGATGAGAGTCTCAGGAACAAAAGGCCAATCAGGTTCTTGGGTCAGTAGAACGCAACGTGAGAAAACTGTCCCGATGCAAATATGGACTGCCGTTTGTTTGCGACGATTCGGCCGCGCTTGAATGCAATGTTGGCTAACTGGAGTTCTTGGGCGATCCGATCACGCAGTAGGGTCTCGCCTCGTCGCTCCGCATCATCAATTACGATAATGAAGCCTGCTGGGTTTAGCTTGCCAAGGAGGGTTAGGCAGCAGTGCCGTGTGTATCTCTGCTCCGGAGTTAGGGCTGGGGGGCCATCCACAACGAGAAGGTCAATGGTCGCATCAAGTTGGGCTGTGTCGAAATCGTAACCGTCATACGAGAGGCCGTCGTCCTCGTAATGTCTGAGCGTTACAACCCTGACCTCATGACTCACACGCGCTCGGACGTGGTCCGCCCAGATCGGATCATGTTCTATCGTTAAGACGCTGCCCGTGATCAAGCTGTGCCGTCTCAATTCGTCGAAGAGCAGGGAAGTCTGTCCAGCCCCTAACTCCAGGATAGACGAGAGCTTTGTCTCGCGCGCAACACGAAGGAGGAAATACAACAGACCATAGTTCGCCGCATTTCCGACCGGATAGAACCTGTTCTCGGCGCCGATTTGCTCCAGATCCCGCTCGAAGATGCGCTGGTAGACAGCCTCCAATCCGGGGTTCGTCGGATCCAAGCCGCCGGTTGCAATTTTCTGAACAAGCCGTGCGGTGCGTGGAAGCGCCTGATCCTGGATGTAGGCCCGAATGCGTTTTCTCATCATCTGTCCCTATCCTCGTGAGTCCATCAACAAACAAGCCATAGGTCAGAGTAATGTCCGGCACCGTCGCAACTAGCGTGGCGCCTTGGCGGGACCAGCTGCCGCACCATAATCCGCTCGGCGGATGAAATTATGGCATCGTGCGCCGAGGCAAATAATGCAGACAGGAAGGCGCGTAACTCGCAAAACTGCCTTTAAGGAACACGCTCTGAAGTGTTCGGAAGTCGTCACGCCGGCCTATAGAACGTCGCCGCGTCTATGCAGCAGAACAGACTTTCAAGGATGTCTCGGCAATGCATTTGTCCGACAGGGATCGTACGGGACCGCTAAATTAGCGCCCGTCGATCCGAAGCTGTCGGCCTGATCGGCCAGCCGAGCTCACAAGCCCGTGCTATCATTCCTCTTGGATCAAGCTTAGCCCAATCCGGCAGGGCGGAGATGTTTCACTCATGGTCGACGAAGCACCAACCCGCAGGATTCTCTTCATCATCAACTCCCTCGAGGGCGGCGGAGCAGAGCGGGTGATGTGTCTCGTGGCGGCCGCGGTAGCGGAAGCCGAGAAGGACTGGAGGATCACTCTCGCCACCCTCGATCAGAAACGCGACAGCTATACGCTTTCGGGGCGCGTGACCCGTATTCGATTAAATGCAGGAGGAACCCTGCTATGGAGCATGATCGCCCTTCGTAGACTGCTTCGTCTGGAACGTCCCGACATCATCGTTAGCTTTCTGACGCGGTCGAACTGTGCCGCAATTGCCTGCTCGCGGCTGGCGGGAATTCCATGCGTCGTCAGCGAACGTGTCCACATCACAAGCCATCTCTCGTCCGATCGGGATCGTCGATTGAAGAAAGCGCTGATCAGGTGCCTCTATCCCTATGCGGATCAGATCGTCGCCGTCTCCGAAGGCATCAGGGACGATCTTGTCGAACATTATGGTGTATCCGCCAAACAGGTAGTGACGATCCACAATCCCGTTGATGCGGATCGGATCAGGCGCGCGGCTCTGATCGCTCCTTCGGTCGATCTTCCTCAAGACTTCATCGTGGCGGTCGGGCGCCTCGTGCCGAACAAGAATTTTTCGATGCTCCTGCGTTCATATGTGGCTGCGAATATCGGAAGCTCGCTCGTGATCCTCGGAGAGGGGCCCGAACGGTCCAGGCTCGAAGCCCTCGCGTCCGAGCTTAGGGTGTCCGACAGGGTTTACTTGCTGGGTTTCGCTGCGAACCCTCACGCCATCCTTGCACGAGCCCAATTCTATGTGTCGCCGTCGAACGCGGAAGGCTTTCCTAATGCTATGATCGAGGCTATGTGCATCGGGCTGCCTGTCGTGTCGACGGATTGCGAGTCCGGTCCATCCGAGATCCTTCAGGGAGAAGCGGGAGCGCGGAAAGTCACGGCGCTGACGAAGGCCAAGTTCGGCATTCTAGTTCCACCTGACAATGAGCACGCTATGAGCACCGCGCTTCAGACAATGAGCGAGCCGCGCAATCGCGGGCACTTCGCCGCCTTGGCCCGGAAGCGCGCGCACGACTTCTCCCTCGATCGCAGTCTGACGGAGTATCGCGCCGTGATTGATGCAAGCCTTTCAGCTCGCGCGTCCGGCAGGCAGCCGGTTGAGGCGATTTGACGTTCCCATGAACGTCGGGACAGACTTCAGGTGCATCCCGGCTTGTCGCTCGGGCCATGCCCTGGAATTGGTCAAGTGCCATAACAGGAGCGTCTGAAGCCCTCAAACCGTCGTTTTACGCCCTCCTCATGGCGTGTATCTCGTCTCAGGTAGCCGGATGACCAAAAGAGTTTCAGCCGCGAGAGCCGTAGCCTACATGGGAGCGGCTCAGGCTTGCAGATTGATGGTTACATTTATGACCGCTCCGATCCTCGGCAGGCTGCTGCACCCGGCTGATTTCGGTCTGATCGCAACCTCGGCGCCGATCATCGGCTTCGTAACAATGATTCAAAATCTGGGTCTGACCCAGGCGATCATTCAACGCCAAACGATCACGAAAGGACAAACCAACACGCTGTTTTGGCTGTCCCTGCTTCTCAGTCTCACGTTCGCCGCCGGTCTGTTCGTTCTGGCGCCCTTGCTGGCGCGTTATTTTCAGGAACCGCGTTTGACGGCCATCATCTGGGCCGGTGCGGCGCTCACCGTGATTTCCGTCATCGCCGAGCAGCCTATGGCGCTCCTGACCCGAGGTCTTCATTTCAGGCTTCTGGCCGTCCTTGACATTCTCGGCATCGTCATTGGGGCTGCCCTTGGGGTTGCGATCGCTTGGTATACACGCAGCTACTGGGCTTTGCTGGTGCCGCTGGCGTGTGCGCGTTCCCTGAACTTGGCGGTTTCGGCCCTTGCGGTCCGGTGGTTCCCGGGTAGACCGGTTTGGGACGAGGCCGCGCGGCAGATGATCGGCTTCGGCGCAGGCCTGTCGACATTCAATGTCTTGAACTTCTTCGCGCGCAGCGCAGACAATCTGATGATTGCCAAGGCCCATGGCGCTGTCGCGCTCGGCTTCTACGATCGGGCCTATAGGCTCATGCTGCTGCCGCTCACGCAGGCGACCTGGCCGTTGAGCCGCATTATGACACCAATTCTTTCGCGACTGCAGGGCGAGCCGGAGGAATATCGCCTCACCTATGTCAGCAGCGTGAGCCTCCTGATGCTTGCGGTGCAACCAGGTGTGTTGTGTGCGGTGATATATTCCGATGCAACCGTCGCCCTTCTCCTCGGAAGCAAGTGGGCGGAAGCAGCACCCATATTTGCCTGGCTGGGGTTCGCGGGTTTGCACCAGACATTCACGTCGACGACGGGCTGGCTGTTCATAAGCCAAGGAAGGATGCGGGAATTCGGTATCGTCGGCCTTGTGGGTTCAATATTGGCGATAGCCTCGTTTGCCGTCGGTCTGCCCTGGGGGCCTCTTGGCGTCGCCATCTCTTATGTCGTCAGCGATTATGCGCTACGACTTCCCTTCACTTGGTACATGACGGGACGAGCAGGCTATGTCGGGATTGGTGACATCTACCGGATCGTCATCCCCCATGCCTGCGGTCTCCTGGTGAGCGCAACTGCGCTGGTTCTGGTCAAGGCATTTCTACAGGCCCCTTCGCCCGTCGCGCTGGGCGGAATTCTCGTTGTCACCTACGTAATCAACTCCGCCGTCCTGACGCTGTTCAGGCCTAAGCGTCTCCTGATGATCCGGGTGCTGAAGGTAGCGTGCCGGAGCGTGATGCTGCGCTCGACTTCCTGAACGGGACGACCATCCTGCAGGATCAGGGCGTCTTCAAGTTGGAGGTGGTGATCTCGACATGGGCAGATGTAAGGGTTGAAACCATTCGGAATTGTAGCAAAACGTTGGTAACTCAGTTCGACATACGTCCCTCCAGAACGCTCTGGAGGCGTGCGATGTTCAAAGGGCTCTGTTGCATTAACCTGTCAAGCCACAGGATCTAGTAGCCATCAGATCGAGCAAACACGCTACCGATTGTGTCTCGCGACGTTAATGCAACAGAGCCGGCGTATCTGCCCTACTGCACACCGCCGGTGTCCGGCTGGAAAACCGGGCTGCTGATCCGGCGCCGGAAGGGCCGCCCGCATCAGTTCACGTTCTATCTCACCCGTTCGCCGGAGGAAACGTCGCTCGCCGAGCTGATGCGGGTGGCCGGCCAGCGCTGGCGGATTGAGAGCTGCTTTGAGGAAGCCAAGGGCGAGACCGGATTGGACGAGTACGAGGTGCGCGCGTGGACGGGTTGGCACCGGCACATCACTCTATCCATATTGGCGCATGCCTATCTGACCATCGTGCGCCAGCACGCCATCGGGGGGAGAAGCCCCCATCGTGCAGGCTGCGGGGCGGTTGCCGCTCACCGTGCCCGAGGTGCGACGCCTGCTCTGGCACTTGGTCTGGGAGCGGCCGCCTTCGGTTGAGGCGGTCGAGCACTGGTCCGTCTGGCGGCGGCATTAGCAGCGCGCTCGCGACTGTCACGGGCGCAAACGCACCCGACACCGCCGTAAATCCCGACTGTAGTACTAGTTGATCAAGTTGGCTTGCGTGCAATGAAAATGGTTTCACCGCGCCACAACCCATAACGGGAAACGTTCGGCTCCGTGGCCATGAATTCGTCGAGTTGGAAACCGGCAGATCTGATCCGGTCCCGAACATCGGCCCCGAAATACCTCACATGATCCTTCTGACCGAAATGCAGAAGACGGTCGGCAGGCGTTTGGATTGTGGGATTCTCGTAGGTTTTGGACCAAGCCTCAAGGACAGGCGTCATGAGCAGTGCCAGTCCACCAGAGCGCAGCACCCGCAGCAATTCCCCGAGGGCTTTGCGGTCATCGACGTGTTCAAGCACATGAGAGCAGATAATCACGTCGAAAGACTCGTCGGGGAGGTCGAGACGTTCAATATTGAGTACAAGATCAGCCCGACCTGGTTCGAGATCAGCGGACTTGTAGTGGTGGGTCTTCTGCTGGACGAGCTGCTTGATGGCTTCCTCTGGCGCAAAATGCAGGACGGTCGTATCGCTCCCCACGATGCTGGGATTGTTGCCGAACCAAAGCGTCAGAAGCCGGTGCCGTTCGAGGCTCCCACATTGCGGGCAACGTGCATCATACCGCGGGGGATGGCCAAAGCTTCGAAAGAATCCCTTGAAGCCACAGAGACAGCATTCACGAGGGAACACCCCCTCCATTCGAGACAGAACAGCCTGCTCGTAAGGAGTTGACAGAGCGGATCTTAAGCGCTTCTGAACCTTGTTCGGAATGATCCTCACTAACCTCCGAAACATTCGCACACCTACGAAGTTTGGCCGGCCTCTACGAGCAGCTCGTGCCGCTTCTCTCCCAAATCATAGCCCTTTCCCTTTGATGAGGCTACGCTTTGAGTGGGCTATGATCGTCAGCGCAGATAAAGGGCTCCGTTCTCTTATTCCGGGGATTCTGGTCAAGCCCTTTGAGCGGTCCTTTCCGTCAGTTCGGCTGATATCACCTGTCGGGTCATGGTTCTCTCCGCGGTCGGCAGACACCGCCGCATGATGGGGTCGGAAGCCTCAGCCTCGCCACATGTTGCATACGCGGTCAATCTGCTCCCTGAGGTTCAGGTTTCAGGCCGCAACGGTGCCCACGCGATGGCTGCTGCCTCGTCCCGACAAGGGACATCGTACCGCCAGACCTGGCGGATCTCTTTGGGTGTCTACCTCATGCGGGCTGCCCTTCCTGGCGCGACCACCGGAAGTCCGTGTTGTTGCGCCACATCCGGTGCAGGATCACGACGTGCTGGACAATGGTGCAAAGTTCGGCCTGTCGCAGGTGGACCTGAGAAGCTCGGATCAACCCGGAAGATCACCCGAACAACATCATCGGCCACCTCGATGCGCTTGACGAGAGTACAGATAATGTCGCGCTTCGTCGTCCAATCCGCACCCGCGAGCCGATCGTGCACCATCGTGGCAAACAGGTCGAGTTTGCCGATAACGAGGTGCAGCGAGCGGATTTGCTCATCGGCCTCCTGGTGAGCCTTGGCTTCGGCTTCCAGCCGGGCTGTCCGGCGGCGCAATGCGGCCAGGCGTGGCTCGAATTCGGGCTTCTCGGTCAGCCCCTCGGTGTAGCTGTCGATCAGCCGCTCGATCGCGCGGCGGGCCTTGGCCAGTTGACGGTCGAGGGCATCGAGTTCGAGCCGATGCGGAGTGGCCTGCACGGCGTCAAGGCGCCGCTGATACTCGGCGATGACCCGTGCCGGATCGTCGAGCAGCCGGCAGACTTCGTTCCATGGGTCGCTGATGCCAGGGGATCGTGCTCTAAGGGCGCCTCAAATTCCACGTTCGATTTATGTTAAGCGTCAGGCTTGAGGAGACCGTAAGGCCAGCCGGTCATACGGCCTAGGGCGAGGTCATCGCCAGATAGATTGCTCCGGCAATACCTATTAGTGCGACTGCCAGACCGATGAGGCGGGCGCTCATAGACAGCTCTCGCCGCACCCACGGCTGCTGATCCACGTGCAACAGGTCGTCCTTATCTGGCTTGGTCATGGAAACGCCCTCTCCCTATCCTAACAAACAGCCTGTCGCGGGGACGAACGGGCAGACGAAGCGTCGTCACACTCATGCACCCTGAGAGGCGTCATGCCGGTTGTTGGTTCTGACCGTTGGGCGGCCAAGCCAGGCACACAATTCTTCCAAGGACGGGAAACTGTGCTCAACCTCCCGGAAGGGTGAAGGCCGCTGGCTCCGAGGCTGATCCTCCAGCAACTCGGCTGTCCACGTATAGGGCTGCCGCGAGCCATTCCTGACAACGCTCGCAACGACCGTGTCATCCAGGAAGAGGTCATAGGCGCCAGCTGAATCAAACGGTAAGTCATTCTGGTGACTTGTCAGATGCAAGTTGTCTATCGTTCCACCCATAGGGCCTCGCGATAGCAGCGTCACGAGCCGCAGCTATGACCAGGTTCGGGCGCTGTCTGGACCGCACCATGAAGGCATCCCATCCAGGTCATTCGGGCTGTGGCGAACGTGACAGCCGTGGAGATCTACGAGGCTGCCAGATGCCGACTGCAGACGGCGATCATCCATGACCTCAACCCCTCCCCTCACTCCGGCGCTCGACCAGCTTTTGCGATTCCATGAGGAGGGTTTCGCGATCGGGCGCGAGAAGTATTGTCGGGCGGTGCCCCTGACGTGCAACAAAGGACACCCACCCAGATTGCGTCGGCCCAAACCGGATCCGATGATCCAGAAATTGAACCTCCTCGAGCAAGCCAGGATCATGGAGGGCTTGAGACGCCATGTCGTGTTGAGCCGTCATCGCTCAAGCCTCACACTCTGTGGCTCGGTTGCAAGCCGATGTCGGGGACGCAAAGGAGACAAGTGCCGAGAAAAAGGATTCTTTGACGAGCGCCAGCGCTGTTCCGGCGCCGCTGAGGATCACGGCTTTATGCTCCAGGATGATCTCAGGATGCGACTGATAGGCTGAATCGCAATGCCCCGGTTGATCCTCCATAGGATCATCAGCGAGTGGCCAAGCGTTGGCAACGAGCGTGCGGCGGACGGGTTGTAGCGGCGCGATAACAGTCCCGAATGGAATGTCTGTCTGGTTCAGGGTCTCGTTCATGTCCGCTGTCAGGCGGTGCGGCACAAACCAGTTCTCCGCTGTCGCGAGGGCAAGCGACCCCCGCATCAGCCGCACCTGCCGGTAGTGGATGGTCTCGGACGCGGCAGGGCTCAGTGCGGTTCCGACCTCATCCGGCACGGCTGACAGCACGCGCTGCTGGCGGCGCTCGACGGTGATCGGCCCCTGTGAGAGGCCATGCTCCTCACACCAAGCCAGGAGGGTGTCCGTCGCCGTTGCGCCAGTAATCAAACGGGTGCTGAGAGCCCAAATGAAGGTTTCGGTGCCCGATGGCGCTGTCATGACGGTCGGGACCCTTCAGCGCCGCCTGTCTCCTGCCGACCGACCGCATAGGAAACCACCTCGAATTCGCGGTCGGACAGAGCGACCGGCGGAGGGGTGAGAAGCACGTTGTCAATCAGGCGCGTGGATCCGACATAGGCGGCGACACACAGGGCAGCCGGCTGTTCCACCAAGCCTAGGATCGCTTCTAGTGTGCTGGCATTCCGCAACTCGAGATACTGCAGTTCGTCGACCTCGGTCATGTGGGCTCGGGCCGCCGCGATCAGCCGCTGGCTGTCGCGCTCGCCCTCCCGGTACGCGGCCTCGGCGGCCAACAGGCCCTGGCTGAGGCAGCGGGCGCGCTCGCGATCGGCGGGGCTCAGATAGCTGTTGCGGCTGCTCAGGGCGAGCCCGTCAGGCTCGCGCACAGTGGGGACTGTCACGATTTCGATCGGCAGGTTCAAGTCCCGCACCATCTGCCGGATCACAGCACATTGCTGGAAGTCCTTCTGGCCGAAGAACGCCACATCCGGCTGCACGATGTTGAACAGCTTGGTCACCACGGTGGCCACGCCCCGGAAGTGCCCGGGCCGAACGGCGCCGCACAGCGGCTCGGCTACAGGCCCAGGCTCGACGGTGGTCTGGAAGCCGAGCGGGTAGATCTCGCCGGCATCCGGCATGAAGATCATGGTCACACCTGCCGTGCGGCAGAGGTCGTGATCCTGCTCCAGGGCACGCGGGTAGCGGTCGAGATCCTCATTGGGTCCGAATTGGGTCGGATTGACGAAGATGCTGACCACGGTGATGTCGCAGCGGGTAACGCTCTCGCTGATGAGCGCTCGATGGCCTTCGTGCAGAAAGCCCATGGTGGGCACGAACCCGACCCACAGGCCTGAGGCGCGGTAGCCGCGCAGGCACTGGTTCAGGGACTTGATCGTGCGGAAGGTGAGCATCGGTAAGGCCTCATGAGCGGGTGGAGGGGTGGGGCGTCCAGGCGGCAACCGCCGCGTGAACATTGGCGGGGAGCGCATAGGACTCGGCCGATGATGGAAAGGCGCCGCCACGGACGTCCTTGGTCCAGTGCGAAAGAGCCTGCTGCAGCAGGTCAAAGCCATCGACGTAGGTGCGCACGAACTTCGGCCGATGACCCTGCGTCAGTCCAAGCACATCATGCAGGACGAGCACCTGACCCGAGCAGTGAGGCCCTGCCCCGATGCCGATGGTGGGGATGCTGAGGGTCTGGGTGATCCGGGCCGCCAACTCGGAGGGGATGCCCTCGAGCACGAGCGCAAAGCAGCCAGCCTCCTGGAGCCGGTGGGCGTCCTCCAGGATCCGGACAGCGTCCTCGGTTCCCCTGCCCTGCACCTTGAAGCCGCCCATGGCATGCACGCTCTGCGGCGTCAGGCCGAGATGGCCCATGACCGGGATCTCGCACTCCACAAGCGCTCGGATCGTTTCGACACGCTTTTCTCCGCCCTCCAGCTTTACGGCGGCGGCACCGCGCTGGAGAAAGCCGCCGGCATTGCACAAGGTGTCATCGAGGCTGAGGTGATAGCTGAGATAAGGCATATCGGCCACGAGCAAGGCACGAGGCTTGGTCCGAGCGACCGCTTCGAGATGATGGTTCATCATCGCCATGCTGACCGGCAGTGTGTTGTCGAAGCCCAGACAGACATTGCCGACGCTGTCGCCGACCAGGATCATGTCCACGACAGGGTCAGCCAAGCGCGCCGTGACGGGATCATAGGCTGTGGTCATCACAAGCCGCTGGCCATTGCGCACCCGTTGCTGCAGCATCGGGATGGTGACAGGCGGCCGATCAGGTGAAGGATGATAGCTCATGCGTACCTGCGCAACATTGCGGCCGTAGGGGCAGCCCGACCACGTCCTTAATCAGGTTAAAAATAGGCTGCCGTTGCCAGCAACTCGAGTTTGGGAGGAACGACTTTCCTCAGAGGAGCGATAACACGGGCAGAAGTGAACCGCGCAAGCCGATTACCATTTATCGTGGCTAATTGAAGTCCTGCTTCGTTCGTGTAATCGATTTCGCAGTTTTATTTCAGTAATCCATACGTGAGCTGTGACTGAGGAGACACAGTTTGCCGGCGCGTGTAACGCGACCCTTCACGATGTTATGTATCTCAAGGCAAAGACAGCAATAATAATCAGCGAAGGACAAACCTGACTGCTCTCATGGCTCCTGATTGCGGGGTGCTCTCGATCGGCAAGGGACGCGCTCGTTGACGCTCCCGATCTATGCAGCCATCAGGCACTGAGCAGCGGACAGATCGCTGAGGGAGCGGCTCACTCTCAGTAGGCCCACCACTGAGCCTTGGTGACGAGGAAGCCCCGGAACACCTGAGCCCGGGCGACAGAGCGCAACTCTTCCGGGGGCGATGTCACGTTAACCTGAGAAGGTCGCAATAAGCCCTGCATGGCTGATTTCAGGCAAGAACGCCCGCCGCGGCTTTCCACTCCGTAATAGCTCGGAGGCGATGAATGTGGGCGGCGAGGGCGGACCGACAGGAGGGGGATGGAACGAACAGGTTTCTGACCGCCGAAAAGATTGAGGTGAATCGCTGTAGACCTCCTGCTGATCGGAAGCCCTACATCATTTGCTCGCGCTTCCGCAGTGGGACATGCGAGTTCTCGGCCCTGTTGTTCAATCCTTTGTGCGAGCGATGGTCGACCTTTGGCATGATTTGTCGCCTGGCCGCTCCGTACGAGGGCAGCTTATCGGTGATGATACGCTTCGGCGCTACGCCTTGCTTTCTCAACAGCCGGGTCAGCAATCGCTTGGCTGCCTTGGTATTGCGACGGCTTTGCACGATCTCATCAAGCACATATCCGTCTTGGTCCACAGCCCGCCACAACCAGTGTTTCTGGCCGGCGATGGTGACCGCGACTTCGTCGAGGTGCCAGATATCATTGCGGCTCGGTCTCTTGCGCTTGAGGCGGTAAGCGTAATCCGGACCGAACTTCCGGGCCCACCGCCGGACGGTTTCGTACGAGACGAGAATACCGCGCTCGAACAGCATCTCCTCGACAAGCCGCAAGCTCAGGGGAAACCTGAAATAGAGCCACACCGCATGAGCGATAATCTGAGGTGGGAACCGATGGCGCTTATAGCTGATGGCGGGCAGGGTCATATTGCTGAGCCTACCCCAGACCGTCCTGACACCAAGTTACCGTGACATCGCCAAAATATGACCTACTCCGCGGCGACCAGGGAGGGAGTTCCCGCAGCCTCGAGAGCAACTGCGGCCGACTGGATCACCGCGGCGAAGCGGACGGCCGTATGGATCTCGGCCGCGCTGACGCCCGCCTCCCGCAGGACATTCTCGTGGCTGTCGATGCACAGTCCGCAGCCGTTGATGGCTGACACGGCAAGCGACCACAGCTCGAAGTCGATCTTATCGACGCCGGGATTGGCGATGACGTTCATGCGCAGCCGCGCCGGCATCGAACCGTATTCCTTGTTCGAGACCAAGTGCACGAAGCGGTAGTAGACGTTGTTCATCGCCATGATCGAGGCGGCCGCGCGGGCTGCATCGAGAGCCTCGGGCGAAAGATGCGCCTTCGCCTCCACTTCCAAGGCCCCGGCGACCACGGAATTCCGGGTCGCAAGCCCGCAGGCGACGAAGAGTCCGTACTTGCGCTGGTCCGACAACGTTTCGTCGGACGCTAGCGAGGACAGGTTCAGGCGCACGTCCTTCGCGAAGGCCGGCAGTTCTTCCTTGAGGCTCTCAATCGACATGGACCTTCCTCAGGCTGCCTTCAGGATCTCGCCGCCAACCTCGCGGTTGCAAGGGCAGAGCTCCTCCGTCTGCAGAGCGTCGAGGACACGCAGGGTGTCCTTGGGATTGCGGCCAACGTTCAGATTGGTTGCATAGACGTGCCGGATCGTATTGTCCGGATCGACCACGAAGGTGTAGCGATAGGCAACGCCGTCCGGCGAGCGCACGCCCAGACCGTCGACGAGCGAACCGTTGG
Source organism: Microvirga sp. GN3 (assembly GCF_055792825.1). Lineage (NCBI taxonomy): Bacteria > Pseudomonadati > Pseudomonadota > Alphaproteobacteria > Hyphomicrobiales > Methylobacteriaceae > Microvirga > Microvirga sp. GN3. The sequence goes on along the minus strand of NZ_JBVVAK010000174.1, from coordinate 1,124 downwards.
TGTCGGCGAACTGCCAGATCGCAAGCCGGTCGAGATCCTTGTGCTCGCGGCGCCAGGCGAGCTTGACGAACTCGTTGTCGGTCGAGCCGCCGAGAACGACCGCATCGCGGTCCGCGAACTCACCCGACAGACGCGCGAACTCGGCGATCTCGGTGGGGCACACGAAAGTGAAGTCCTTTGGGTAGAAGAAAATGATCTTCCACTTGCCCGGGAAGCTTGCCTCGGTGATCGTCTCGAAGGCGCTCTCGCCATTTTCGAGGTGGGCGTGGAACCTCGGCTTCACGCCCGTCACCGAGAACGCGGGCAGCTTCTGACCGATACCAAGCATCTGAAATCTCCTGCAATAAGAACTTGCGGCGCACTGATGCAAAAGTCATGCGCTAAGGTCAATGGGCATGGCGGCTGCGGGCGCAAAAACGTGGCACAACGCGGCCATGCCTTTCGCGCATATCCTAGGTCGATTGGCGGCCTTCGCGCGGCGTGTCACGCAGAGACGTCGAGAGACCGGGCGTGAGGAGCCGCCGATGGCTGACAGCCGGACGAGCCGAAGTAATCCCCGATCGCCGCTATGGTCGTTTTGATGTCGTGGCCCGTAACGCCGAGATGCGTCACGAGCCGCCTCACGGGGCCGACGACGGCAAGGATGCCTTTTTCCCCCAAGATGGGCCTGCAACCGCGCGCAATGGTCTTCCGGAACCTGAACGAACAGCATGTTGGTCGCCAGCGATCGGATCTCGGGCCGGCGATGGACGCGAGACTCTCCGCAAGGCTTTTGGCGTGGGCATGATCCTCGGCCAGGCGCTCCATGTGGTGGTCGAGCGCATAATGGCACGCGGTGGCAAGATAGCCGCTCTGCCGCATGCCGCCGAGAACCTTGCGCCAGCGCCGCGCCTCCTTGATGAGGTCCGGATCACCGACGAGCACCGATCCGACCGGCGCGCCCATGCCCTTCGAGAAACACAGAGAGACGGAATCGAACGGAGCATAGATTTCGGCTAACGCGTTTTTGGTTTCAGTGTAGGACATAGCCGGCGTGCCTGATCCAGCCTTTGGCATCGTTTGCGGTGATGGTGTCGAGGGCTGGTTTGAGTTCGGCTTCCAAGGCTTCGAGAGTGCGTACCGCT
>NZ_JBVVAK010000173.1:0-14945 GCF_055792825.1 Microvirga sp. GN3 | reverse complement strand
CAGAGCGGCAACGGAAAACGCAGGAAATCCACTGCTGTTGGGGCGCAATCCTGCGCAATCGAAGGCGGTGATGCGCCCGATATCCCAATCGTCTCAACGAGATCGGGATTCTTCACGGACGACTCTCTAGGCTCCATCCCGCACCCCAGCCAGTCCCGCGGGTAATCTGGAGTTCAATCCAGGATCCAGTCAACTTCTACCGTAAGAGCCCCAGCCTCTCTGCAAGGCTTTCGGTGGCTTGGGTTCGGATTCAGAGGCTAGGGCATGTAGCGCTGCTCGTTATTGTTAAGCTTACTCAGGTATCAGTCTTAAGTCTTAGCCTCTATGCTTTGACATCATGTCCGAGGCTAGAAATGATTAAGGGGAATTAACCACCCCAGCCAGCTGTGAACGTGGATATGAGCAAGCACCAGAACCTCGATATCGATCCACGCCTCGACGCAGAGGACTGTACCCATCATTGCCCAGTGTGGCTTACTCTATTCTTGGCGGCTGTAGGAGTTATCAGCATAACTGGCCATTATTTCTTCGCTTAGGCGGTTATCGCAACAATCCGAGCCGCTCAGCGATGCTCTCTTCGACGTAGAGGTTGGACTTACTTCGATCATGAGACAGCCATCGTGTCGGGTGTAGGTTTTGTGCTTGGAGGGCATGAGGAAAGATGAACGCTTAGACAGGTCGACATTCAGAGCGAGTTCACTCCCAAGAGCGCAATCTCAGCGCATCGCCTCGGGAGGTAACATGTTGAAGAAAGTGGTCTTAGCTCTTGCGCTCGCTGCCGCTGGTCTTGCATCACAGTCGACATCCGCGAGTCCTCTAGCAAGTCCTGCAGTTGTCGCTGACGCTGCTGGCGTTTCGCTGCAGCACATCCAGTACTACGACCCGCCGCGTTACGAGCGCCGGTACGGAGGCCCGCCACGGCGCTATTATGATCGTCCCTATTGGCGTCGCGGCTATGGTTCCCCGCCTTGGGCACGTCCCTGGTGGCGTCGTCATCATGAGCGCCCATACTGGGAGCGGCGTGAGCACTACGGTCGTCGCTGGTGAAGAAGATATGGGACCTATGAAGAAGTCCCGTGCGATCACATCACCGGGGCATCCCATCTAAAGCTAACGCACTCCGGGTGAAAACACCGAGAGTGCGTTTGTGCTTGTTGCGCATCGGACGGTTAAACAGACGCATATCCGGCGGCCTTGAGGAAGTTCCAACATTCTTGCGGCTCAAACAAATCGCAGATGTCACTGAGCGCTCGCCAGAGCGCGTCGAACGTTCGGGCCTCGGCCTTGCGCAAGTGCGCTTTGATCTTGGCGAAGGCCTGTTCAATTGGATTAAGATCGGGCGAATAAGCAGGTAGAAACAGGAACCAGGCGGGATCCGTCGCAAACCGTCTAGTAACTCGATTCCGTCTACGCCTCCGGTCAGCTCCGGAGGCGCAAGATGTTCAAAGGCCGTCATTTCGATCACTCGGTGATCTTGCTGTGCGTCCGATGGTATCTGGCTTACAATCTGAGCCTGCGCGATCTTGAGGAGATGATGACTGAGCGCGGCATCTCTGTTGATCACGCGACCATTCATCGCTGGACCGTCCACTATGCTCCGCTCCTGCTCGAGCAATTCAATCTTCGCAAGCGCGCCGTCACCGGCAGGTGGCATATCGACGAAACTTACATCAAGGTGCGCGGGCGCTGGATGTATCTCTATCGGGCCATCGACAGCAACGGCGACGCGGTCGAATTCTGGTTCAGCGAGCGGCGGAACCTGACGGCCGCCAAGCGGTTCCTGAGCAAGGCACTCAAGCGGCATGGCCGGCCTGAGCGGATTATGATCGACGGCAGCCAGACCAACCGGGAAGCCATTCTGGCCTGTGATACGGCAAGTCGGCTCCAAGATCGGTCAAGGCGGCGTCTGAAACCGATCCGCATCCGCCAAAGTGCCGACCTCAACAATCGCATCGAGCAGGATCATCGGGCTATCAAGCGGCGGGTCCGGCCGATGCTCGGGTTCAAGTCCGTTAGCAGCGCTCGTGCAATCCTGCACGGCATCGAGATCGTGCGCATGATGCGCAAAGGACAGGCGAAGTACGCCCACAGTTCGCCGCTATCCCTCGCCGAGCAGTTTAACATCCTAGCTGCGTGAGGCCTGCAGGATGGAATAGCCCACTTTCTGCCCTCATCGAAAATTCGCAACAGAACCAGTGGCGATGGCATGACCCAGTTCGGCCGGGCGCTGGCAGAGCTCAATATCGAGATTATCTGTGCCAACTCCAGTCAGGCCAAGGGACGGGTCGAGCGGGCGCATGCGACCTTGCAGGATCGGCTGGTCAAGGAGCTGCGGCTGGCCGGCATCAGCGATCGGGAGGCGGCCAATGCGTTTCTGCCCGGCTTCATCGCGAGCTACAACAGCAAGTTCGCCCGGCCGCCGGCGCGGGATCGGGATCTGCACCGGCCGCTGGAGGGGATGAACGATCTCGGCGACATCCTGTGCTGGCGCGAGACGCGGCGGGTCTCCCGGCAGTTGGTGGTGCACTACAACCGGATGAAGTTCACGCTGCATCCGACTGAGATCACGGCGCGGCTCGTGGGTCAGACGGTGGAGATCTTTGACTTTCCCGACGGGCGGCTGGAGATCCGCTGGAAAGGGCTGTCGCTGGCCTATGCGGTGTTCGACAAGCTGCAGCGGGTCAATCATGCCGCGATTGTCGAGAACAAGCGGCTGGGCGAGGTGCTGGCCTGGATCAAGGAGCGGCAGGACGCCCGGCCCATTCCGTCAGGCGTTGGGGCCGGGCCCCGCCGTTCAAGTCAGAAGGCCGGCCTGATGAAAGACCGCGTGGATCGCCTCGCCCAGGTCGCCCAGTTCCAGCCCAAACCCAAACGCCTGGGCCGTCGGCGCTCCGATCGGACAGTCTGCGCACCGCCGCCCCAGGCTCCGTCTCACCCGACCTGACTGACAGTTTCGCTTTGCGCCTCACGCGACATTTCAACTTGGTTGCCACAATGGAGTGGAGTTGCACCGCCCGAGAGACCTCCTTGGTGTGTTCGAGCGGAAGTCCATGTGATAGTCTCGCCCCCTTCCTCCTCGGGAGGTGGCCGTATGAGGCGGCGCGACATCATCCTGCTTCTTGGCTCACTTTCCCTCCTGCGTCCGTCGACAGGGGCTGCACAGACTTCCGATCGGGTGCGGCGCATTGGGTGGATCGAGGGTCTCAGAACCAGCACGTACAACTGGGCGGATGTCGCGGAGCACCTTCAGCCGCTCGGATGGACAAGGGGAAGGGGCGGCAACGTCCGAGCGGACATGCATGTCCCGACGCACCTTGATCAGTTGCCGAGGATCGCCAAGGAACTCGTCGCCACCCGGCCTGATCTCATCGTCACCAACGGAACGCCGGCAACCCTGGCGGTTCTGGCAGAAACCCGCACCCTCCCGATCGTCTTCTTCAGCGTGGCGGATCCCGTAGGAAACGGCATCGTCAGCAACCTCACCCGTCCGGGCGGCAACGCCACCGGCTTTACCACCTTCGAGTCCTCCCTCGCGGGCAAGTGGGTGCAGCTCCTGAAGGAACTCGATCCCCAGCTCAGGCGTGTCGCGATCTTGTTCAACCCGGAGACGACGCCAAACCGGTCCTCGCCCTTTGTCCGCGAGTTCGAAGCAACGGCGGCCTCCCTCCAGATCGAGCCGATCCTTGCCTACGCGCGGGACTTTTCCGGGGTCGAGCCCATCGTGGCCGCGCTCGCCTCGGAGCCTCATGGGGCCCTTCTGGTCCTGCCGGACGAGTTCAACTGGGGCTACGAAAGCCAGATCATCGATTTGGCCAATCGCCATCGGGTCCCGGCAATCTACGGGTACCGCTATGCCGCGGCCACGGGAGGCTTGATTGCGTATGGCCCGACCGAAGGCTACTCCCAAGCGCTTGCGGTTTACATCGACCGCATCCTCAGAGGGGCAAAGCCTCGTGATCTCCCGGTTCAGGCGCCGACACGCTACACCCTTGCGATCAATCTTCTCACCGCCAAGAGACTTGGCCTGTCCATCCCATCAGCGGTCCTCGCAGCAGCCGACGAGGTCGTCGAGTAAGGAACGGATGCGGTCAATCCATAGGCCGCACGTCCTAGTTCCATAACCGGCCTTCAGCGAAATTCGCAAATTCGCAGAAGCGCCTTTATGGAATGAAGCTTTAGATGGCTTCTGGTGACTACGGCTGGGTCCGGAGATGGCTGACCACCAGAGCAAGAAGACCAATGGCCAGGAGCAGGACCAAGAGCAGGGCGATACGGCTCAATTTCTCGTAGCGGGCCAGTCGTGCTTGAGCCGCATCAGCCTTGCGGCGCTGCTCGTCCAAGTTGGGATTGTGGGGTGGCACGGTCCACCAGGAAATAGTTTACATCTAGACTTATTTAGCACCCCCGCATTTAGCACCCCCGCACGCGCCTAAGAAGATAATCCGTGAATTTCGCAGAACCCGCAGTATGGAACCGCTCGGAGCGCGAGGCTAATTTTCCTGAAAATCTGGGCCTGCAAAAAGAAAGATCGGATGATTGGGGCTCCCGCGGCGCTCCCGGCATGGGAGTGACAGGATATCAATCTCCGGGCAGGCTCCTGAAGCTTAACTGATCAAGGAGCCCCGCCATGGATCTGTTCGTCGGCCTCGATGTCTCCGTCCGCACTACCAGTGTCTGCACCATGGATGCCACCGGCAGGATCCTGAAGGAAAGCAAGGTCGAGACCGAACCGGATGCGATCGGGGCACTGCTCCATACCATCAGCGATCATTACAAACGGGTCGGCCTCGAGGCCGGCCCGCTCTCGCAATGGCTCTACAGTGGGTTGGCAGCCGCGGGGCACCCGGTCATCTGCGGTGAGACCCGGCATATGAAGGCTGCCTTATCGGCCCAGATCAACAAGACCGATCGCAACGATGCGCGAGGTATCGCCCAAATGATGCGGGTGGGGCTCTACAAGCCCGTGCATGTCAAAACCATCCGAAGCCAGGGGATCCGGATGCTTCTGACGGCGCGCCGATTTGTCCAAACCAAGATTGTGGATGCCGAGAACAATCTTCGTGGTCTGCTGCGCAACTTCGGCCTCAAGGTGGGCATCGTTTCCCGCCTCAAGTTCGAGCAGCGCATTCTCGACCTCTTGAAGCAGTCTCCTCATCTGCGGGTGATGATCGAACCCCTGCTGGAGATTCGCCGCGTCCTGAGAGAGCAGTATCAGCGCTTGCATAAAGCCATGGAGCAAATGGCGGAGGCCGACGAGGTTTGTCAGCTTCTCATGACGGCTCCCGGCGTCGGATCCATGGTTGCCTTGAGTTTCCGTGCTGGCGTCGATGAGCCGGCCAGATTCGCGCGATCCCGATCGGTGCCTGCTCACTTCGGACTGACGCCAACGCGCTACCAATCGAGAGAGATCGACCAGGGGAGAGAGATCTCCAAGTGCGGTGATCCAGGCATTCGCTGGGCTTTGGTCGAAGCGGCTGGTGTGCTGCTGCGGATATCGAAGAAGTCGTCGCCCCTGCGGGAGTGGGGGCTGGAAGTGGCCAAGCGCCGAGGAATGCCCAAGGCGATCGTGGCAGTGGCTCGGCGCTTGGCGGCGATCCTGCACCGGATGTGGGTCGACAACGTACCTTATCGCTGGCAGGCCGCCGCCTGAGCCTGGATACGAGTTCTGCGCTGCCCAGCGGACGAGGTCCCGTGCAGGGACGGGTGGGCAGGCCTTCTCGAACGGGCGCTGAACCCCAGTCCTCTGGTCAGTTCGCAAGAAAGATTGAGAGGCCTCTCCGTCCGACCCGATCATGAAGCGGCCTGGTGCCGACTTCGAAGAGAAGCCAGACCCCTGGCGGGAACTCATGAACGTCACGCGGCAGCCTCTGAATGGCTGATGTGCCCCTGTGCATTCATTGTCAGAGCCTGGAGCTTGCTATCCGGGGCGATTTCCTGCGCTTGACCAACACGCCCAAAAAAGAGAAGCGCCCTCTCTTCCAGGGGCGCTCCAGGAGCCGACCCGTAGGGGCAAAATAACGGTCGGTAGGATCTCTGTACCCGGACAATTCTACTTCGTCAGTCGGGTACACGACAGTTCCGGAACAGTAATCGGGGCACCGTCAACTTAACGCTTTTACTTCCCCTTTCTAGGGTTTAGGTCCGGAGCGGGTCACGCATTTTCAATAGCTTAGACGCACCGGGGAATGGCTGAAAATGCCAGAAGACGGCCTTTACTCAGTTAAGTTGACGATGCCGATGGAAGCCTGTCTTACGGTGCCAAGTGATCCCGGCGGACGGCAAGTGGTGGTGGCAGGCCAGCCGATCGAGATCGGCGACGTCCGTTGCATGCTGTTCACCTTCGCTGACCTGGAGCCGCGCCGAAAGGCTGAGACGGCCTTGCGCCATTCCGAGGAACGTTTTGCCAAGGCCTTCCGTCTCGCCCCGGTGCCCACCACGATCAGCACCGCCGACGATCATCGGCTGGTTGAGGTCAACGATTCCTTCACGAAGGTCCTGGGCTATCACGCCCAGGACGTGGTCGGGTACCCGACAGATGACCTCGGCCTCTGGGTTGATGACGGGAAACGCCACCAGTTTGAAACGGAGCTCGCCAGAACCGGCACCATCAGGGATTTTGAAGCCCGCCTGCGGGTGAAGAACGGCGAAGAGCTTGCCTGCCTGGTGTCAGCCGAGCTCATCACCTTGAGCGATCGTGCGTGCATCCTGTGCTCGTTCCAGGACATCACCGCCCGCAGGCGTTCGGAGGAGGAACTCGTCGAGGCGATCGAGGCGGTGATGGCGGATGCGTCCTGGTTCAGCCGCGGCGTGGTGGAGAAGCTTGCTGCCATGCGCCACCCGCCCCGGCCGGGACAGTCACCGGCTCAGGCCGCCGCAAGCGTGGCTGATCTGACGGCACGGGAGCGTGAGGTGCTCACCCGCGTCTGCCAGGGCAAGAACGACCCTGAAATTGCAACAGAACTCAAGCTCGCCCGCAACACGGTGCGCAATCACATCGCTTCCTTGTATCAGAAACTTGGGATCCACCGCCGCAGCGCCCTGGTCGTTTGGGCCAGGGAGCGCGGCATTGGGGCTGAGGGTGTCGCAGCCAAGCTCCCGAAGACGCAAAAAAGAGGGGCAGGAAAACTAGGTCAAGTAGTGCGAAATAACCGCTGAAAAATTGATGAACTTTAATGATTTGAATGGGTTAGTCGCCATGATAACACGGTCAACGTACCGGGTATCGTGTGTGCATCATCCTAACCCAGAGGCTAACATTGACGAGGATCGGGTTGCAGGCCGCGCAAAGAGGACCAAGGGCTCCGTCAAGGGGCCCCTTGGCACGATCACAGGCGACAGCAAGACCCAGGCTGAAGGGGCTACCGAGACGACGGCCGGCCGGGCATAGAACACTATCGGCGGCATCAAGAACACGGTGCGCGACATCCCAAGCCCGGGCTGACGAAAAACCTGCTGCGCCACCGGCAGCGCCGATGCAGCGCGCCCGGCGAGGCATCAACTTGGTGACAGCGCGTGCCTGATGACGCCTCGCGGGCTGCCCGCGGGCCGAGGCGGTATTGCGCGTTGTGACGATCAACACGCCAGTGGCGGCCTCCCGCCCAGACACAGGATGGGTCACCGCATCGTTCAGGAGTTCGGTTTCCAGGAGAATGACGATGGCGACGCTGTCGAACTTTACTTCCGATATTCGGCAGAGACGGCCGCCCCTCCGCCGCGTGAGTTCGTCGGCCCGTGCGATCCTGGACAGGAGCGTTCGGGCCCATCTCGGGCAGCAACTCCGAGACTGGTATGGCAACCCGGCTGAAGACAAGCTCCCGTACCGCCTCACCCGGCGCCTCAATCGATTGACTGAAGTTATCCGCGCCCGCACGGAGCCGATCGACCGAGCGTTTGCTGATGAAGTTCTGGCCAGCATGAGGTCGCTCCGGGCGTTCGCAATCTCACTGACGCGGGATGCCGATCAGGCTGAAGATCTCGTGCAGGAGACGGTGCTGAGAGCTATCTCCAAGCAGCCACAGTTCAAGGCCGGCACGAATCTACAGGCTTGGCTCTTCACCATCCTGCGCAACCTGTTCTTCTCGGCACACCGCAAGTCACTGCGCGAGGTCGAGGATGGGGATGGATCCTATGCCGCCACCATGATTGCCCTGCCGGACCAGGAAGACAGGATCATGATCCATGATCTTGCGGCAGCACTCCACAAACTGCCCGAAGGTCAGCGTGAGGCGATCCTGCTCGTGGGTGCGGACGGACTGTCCTATGAGGAAGCGGCCCAAACTCTCGGATGTGCCATCGGCACCATCAAGAGCCGGGTCAACCGGGCCCGGAACTGTCTGGCCGAACTGATGAGGCTCGCTGATGAGGATGGCATTGTCAGATCTCCCCCTACGGAAATGTGAGCGCAGCCAAGCGCAGGGAGCACCGACAATGCAGGGCCGAGTAACATAGGCGGTTCTTCGTGCCTCCTCATCCTGCGGGGACCGCACCGCTGGTGTTTGGCCGGACTGATGCGGAGCAAAAGCTAATTGTTATGCCCCAGTTCTTCTTTCAGATCAGAGGCCGCGCCAGGGGTGTGAGCCGCAACGAGTTTTCGAAGAAGCGCCTTGATGGGACAGGTCGCAGACCAAGAGGCGACAAGGCTATCGGGATCGGTGATGCGGTCAGGCTGAGAAGCCCTCGCAGCAAAGGGCACAAAGCATGCACGGAAACGTCTTGGGCCAATGCCCCATACCGCATCCTCCAATCCCTCATCAACAGCCAGGAGGCGTGCCAATGCCCCGAACCCTGTCTCAGAACCCGAATGATCCCTTCGACGGTCTGCTCCTGCCCATCAGCGCCTGGAAAGCGCTGGAGGCTGCGAAGATTACTAGCCTCGAACAACTCAAGACCGTGGCTCCCCAACTCGGGCAAATCCGGGGCATGGACCCGGAGGCCGTCCAGGTGATCAACGACAGACTTGATCGCTTGGCTGCCAGAAGAACCGTCCAGGTCCGGCTGACCTTTCCGAAGCAGCCTATCGCGAAATGGAACGCAGGAGAGCCGGAGGCAGGAGGCGTTCACGCGCATCGTTCGCCGACAGAGTAGGCGGCAGGGTAACAAGATGAACTGGCAAGGGCCTTAAGGACGTACCTGCATTAGGATTGAGTACGTCATCGCGGCGAGTGTCAAAGTGGAGACCAGGATCATGACGGCCTGCTTCGCGAGCCGGCCGAGCTCACTCTCGGTGTCCTTGATCCGTGCACGACGATCAGAGTCGAGGTCACTCATCCAGTTGCCCACACGTCAGATCCACATGTGACAGACACACGTCGCAGGAGCCCTGCGAGGTCCATTCCATCATGTCAGACATGCCCCTGGGCGGCGGAGCATCCGGTCTCAATCTGGTGGTGAACGCCATCATCCTTTGGAACACGACCTATCTCGCCCGAGCCGTGGGATACGTGCGCGAGCAGGGCATCAGGCTCCCGGACGGGCTCCTCCCACATGTGGCGCCGGTCCAGTAGGATCACATCGCACTCACAGCCGACTATCTCTGGTCCGAGATTGAGCGGCCGCGCGTGAACGCTTCCGACCTTTGCGCATGAGCCGGCATGAGCCGGTTTGATCCAGCCCGGTTCCAGAACCCTTAGCGTACAATCCTGCAGAAACTCCCACGCAACCCCACTGTGACCGCACCCTTGGGGAGATTTCGGCACGGGCTGGGATTAGCCGCACGACGGCACCGAACACCATGAGGCTGGCTGCTGCTAGGGTCCTGCTCACCGTCCAAGAACGGCGCCGCGAGGATCAAAAGAACCTCCCCAACGTGGTCCGCATCGTCTCCCGGGAATGGCAGCGTTGGATCAAGCGGGTAGAGCAGAGGAACGGCCCTCAAGGGTCAAAGGGTATAGGGTTCAAAGAAACCGACCCCACGGGCAAATGATTCAAAGAAGGAAGAAGAATCGGCATTCCCCCAGCAGCCTCTGAGCCCAGAATCCAATCCAACAGTACCTGGGAGAAGCAAAAAAGGGTTTTTCGGCAGGGCCGAGGGCGGTTGAGGAGAGGACATAGCCAGGTTCTGAGAGGCCGGGAGGAGAAACAGATGTCCTTGACGGTGGAGCAGCAACACTTGATCGCTGAATGGGCCGAGCGAACGGACGGCATCGTGGAGGTTTGGTTGTGCGGACCCCATGCCAAGGACGATTCCCGAGCCGCAAGGGTTATTGAACTCGCCCTTACCATCAGGGGAATTGGGATCGGCGATCCACTCACTCTCTACTTTTTCGAGCGTGAGCGATGGGAGGCTCAACTCACAGAGCTCCTGCACTGTCCTACCGTGGTTCTCTGGTACGATCCGAATGGTGCTCCAAAGGCTTATGCCTTCTGCCAGGAAGCCAGCGTGCTGATCTACTCCCGCAATGCCTGACGAACTCGGCTCGCCCGTCAAACACCACGGGTGCTGCACCGGATCGACCCGGGACAGGGCATTCGGCGCTTCTACAGCGTCAGGATCGAGCGGGATCTCTTTGGGACCGTGCACCTGGTGCGCGCAGGGAACACATGGAGCCCTAGGTCTTTAGGAGTCAGGTCACTGTTGCTGAGTATCCCATGCCCGAAGTCGAAATCCCTGAGCCTTCCCCTCAAGACAGAACCACGCTCTTCAAGCTGCGGGCGCAGCAATGCCGCTATGTTGTCTCTGATGAAACCGAAGCGATCTTCTGCGGTGCCCCGACCCTTGACGGATCCAGCTGGTGTCCTTGGCATAGGCGGCTCGTCTATACGAGGCCGCAGCCCGACGGATCAAAAACCAGGAAGGCGTTCATCCTTCCGGGGATTGGATAACAGCCGTAAAAGAAGCATGCCTAGATCGATATCCGGTGGAGCTGCCCTGCCAGATGCGCGAGCCCAGCCGGCAAGTACTGGTCCAGCGAGTTCCGACCTAGAATCTTCTCAGGAACAGCCCCCTCACTCTCTGTTAACCCTGGTCGAAATTAGACCCCTTAGATCGGGAGCCTCTGCCGACTGGGGCTGTTTTCCCGACAGACAGGTTTTCGAGGATAATCCGATGACCAGGAACTCTCTCTACCTCACCGCGCTCTCCACCCTCTTGCTGTCGGCGGCCTGGCAGCCCACCCAAGCTGCCAGCTTTGACTGTGCCAAGGCCGAAGCAGCCGATGAGAAGACCATTTGCGCCGATCGCAAGCTCAATGATGCGGACGTCGAGATGTCCGTCCTCTACACCCAGCTCAAGCCGCTTCTTGGCATGGGCGCCCGCGGCGACATGGAGGATGAGCAGGCCGCCTGGCTCAAACGGCGGGCCAACTGCGGAGATGATCGTGCCTGCGTGAGCAAGGCTTATGACGACCGGATCCGCCAGCTGCGGAATGGATTTGAGGCGCTCGCCAAGCGGGGACCATTCTGACCACAGCCGACGAGGGACCTGTCGCAAACTTTTCGTTTCAGAGTTTCAGCTACTGAGACTGCGGTCACAGTAGCGAAGGCAGCAGTGTTTAAGGGTAGGCATTTTGATCGATCGGGGCGCTGGTGCAGGATCGTGAATTTTGCGGATCATGGTCCTTCGATGCCGCTTCCTACACTGCGGCTGACTTGCAACGGACGGATTTCGGGCGTGCGCATGCCAGCATGCGATTGAGAACGGCGCAGCCGAGGGCGACCTCTGTCCGCTGGGCGCCGAACGACCGCGCCCTCAGCCGTCTCCCGATGACAGCCTTGTCTCGGCCGATCGCGGTCTCGACCAGAGACCGCTTGCCGTAACCGGTGACGGCTTGCCATGTCATCCGGCCATCGGTGTTGATCGTCGCAATATGGCGGTCCCGCTGGCTGGGCGGTTCGATATTCGACCGATCGACGGCGTTGACCCGCGGCGGAATGACGACCGCCGCATCGGGGCTGTGGCTGGTGACGGCGTCGTAGGCCGGTTTGCCGTCATAGGCGCCATCGGCGGTGAACTGGCCGATCGGGAGGTCGATCTGGTCGAGCAGCGGCTCCACCTGTGTGGCGTCGCCGGTGTCCTGATCGGTCATGATATGGGCGATGATCTCGCCGCTGTCGGCAGCCAGCGCCAGATGCAGCTTGCGCCATCCCCTCCGCGACCTGGCGCCGTGCTTTTCCTCCCGCCATGGGCCGGCGCCGTAGACTTGGAGCCCGGTGCTGTCGCTGAGGATGTGAACAGGCCCTTCTCCTGGAATCCGGTGACCCTGCCGTCCTTCAGGTGATTGCCAGGTCCATGCTCGCCGGCGGAGGGTGGTGTGATCAGGCACGGCGAGATCCAATCCCATCAACTCAAGCACCGATGCCAGCAAGCCCTCCGTCTGGCGCAGCCGCAGGCCGAACACCATCCCCAGCATCAAAGTGGTCTCGATCGCCAGATCGGAATACCGCTGTTGGCCGCCGCGCGTCGTCCGCTTCGCCGCTTGCCACAGCGACAGCGCCTCGGGCGCGATCCACAGCGTCAGGCTGCCTCGTTGGCGAAGGCCCGCCTCATACTCCGGCCAGTTCGTCACCTTGAACTTCATCTTGCCGATACGATGACGGCGGGCAGCATTGTGTTTGAAAGGCATGACTGGGACAGAGCGGCTATTTCGATCGACGGCCGACTACATCCTGACCGCTAAACGATCCGTGCACCAACGCTGTCCTGCATGAGTGAGGGATCTGCCTTGTCGTCCCGCTGTAGGTCGTGTTGCCCTACGGGGCTCCTGAGGCATCAGAGCCTGACACGGTCTCTTTGAGAGTTCGAGGTGTTCCGGTCATGAACGTCAGTGCCGCAACAGCATAGAGCGCGAGCGCGATGCAAACAACGAGAGTAAAGCCGATGTGCATTGCAAGGATACTCGCGAGGACAGCCCCGACCACCGAGGTGCAGCCATTGATACCCCAAGCCCATGGCACCAGGTCAGGGGCCTCTGCGGATACCCGCTCCAAGCCCAGTGGAAATGGGAGACCCATCGCGAAGCCCAGGGGCGCGATCAGCACAAGGGTGATCACCGTCTTCAGTGGAGCGGGCAAGCTGACAAGGCTCGGCAGCAGGACAGGTAATCCAATCAGATAGATCCCGGCGAATGCGATGATGCCTGCCACAGCAACCACGATGACCGCTCGTCGACGCAAAGCGAGGGGTGCCGCGGTGCCACTGCCAAGACCAGCAAAGACCAGGAAGGCGGCTAAGACCACCGCAATCGCCGCAAGGGGATGGCCAAGGAACAATGTAAAGCGTTGAATGAAGCTGATTTCGATGAACATAAAACCAAAGCCGAGAGCCAAAAAGTAAAGCACAATCTGCCACCGTGCCATGGCTCCAGGCCCGCGAGACCGATGTTTGGCGCGCAATGCCGCCAGCGGCAAGAGAATGAGGAGCAGGCTCGCGATCATTGATTGCAGGAGTGTGGCGAGCACGACCAGATAGCCCGCATCCACTTGGGCCAACCCGCCTTGAGCGCGTTGAGCCATGAGCTCGGGCAGCAGCGCCCATTTGAACGAGCGGAAAAAGTAGGGCCGGTCATCGGTCGCCGGGGTGATGTAGAACTTGTAGTCGTTCAGGAAGCGCTCCCGCGCCGGGCCAAGCAGCGCCACGGCGGCGCGGTACAGATACGGCTCGGCCCCTTGGTTGAACCGGTTCGCCTCCGCCTCGACCATGCCCGGGTACCAAGCCACGTCGAAGGAACGGGCTTCGGCGAAAGCCCGGATCGCGGCGATCTCGGCGGCATTGAACGGCCCGTTCTTCATCAGAAGTGTTGCCGTGTTCCAGCTATGGATCATCGCCAGCTGAGCGCCGGGGGATGAGACACCCCTTTGCTCGAGAGCCACAGCGGCAGTGGCGAACAGCTTGATGGCATCGCGGGGCGGCGTGAGCAGCCAGCGCGTGATGGCCAGCAGCCCGCCGGGGGCGAGATGCCCGTAATAGGCCCGAAGCGCTTCCACCGTGTAGAGTGGACTTTCCCCAAGCGCCTGAACACCGGCCGCTGCCGCTGTGAACGAATCGAGGAGTGCCAGCTGGATCAAATCCCAACGCCGCCTACTCGCCTCGACAAAGCTGCGGGCTTCGGCGATATGCACTGTGACACCTTCGCGCTGATAGAGCCCGCCGGCCAAAGCCGAGAATGGCCCCCGCACCAAGTCGATCAGGTCGGGGTTGAGCTCAACGGCATCGATGTGCGTTGCGTCATGGTACAGGGCGCTTAGCACGTCGGCGCCTCCTCCCGCCCCGAGGATGAGCGTGCGTGGCATCTTGAGGAGGTGGTACGGCAGTGCTGTGATCTGCTGATCGAGATAGTCGAGCGCACTCTTGTCGCCCGTCAATCGGGTGATGACGGTCAGCGCTTCGGCATCCGTGAAGACACCCAGCTGCGGTGGCGGCTCCGACGTGGCGCCGAGGCTGAGCCCGGGAGTATAACGGAACGAAACAACCGGGCTTTCGACCACCGTCAGCAGCCCCAGCGGACTAGACCGCTGCGCCAGGACATGGGCATCGGGGGCGGTCAAGGCTACGCCCAAACCCTTGTACGGTGAGGGCTGGAGCTGCAGCCATGACGGCGGCCAGGCAGCCGACGAGATTACCGCAAGGGCAGCCAACGCAGCAGCCGAACGGCGAGCGCCCCTGTCCCATGCGATCAATGCCGCCGCAACGAAGCCCAGCCCGCCAATGATCCGCAAGCAATCCTGCGGTGGAAGCACGTACAGCAGGGCGACAATCAGCAGCGCACCGGCACCGGCGCCGAGCAGATCCGCGCGATAGATCGCGGCGATCCGTTCGCTGCCCTGGGTGAACGCCAGCCCGATCGCGGCACCGGAGGCGAAAAAGGGCAAGGCTAGCAACAGGCAAATCCGCGCCAGATGAAGCTGCTGGTGAACATCCCAAATCACCTCGAGTGGATTGAACGGCACCCGCTGTGCGAGCGCAAAGCCCCCGACAGTGGAGACCGCGAACAGGACGGCGCAGCCGGTGA
>NZ_JBVVAK010000172.1:0-14976 GCF_055792825.1 Microvirga sp. GN3 | reverse complement strand
TTCAGACCGATCCCTGGACGGGATCAAATCGGAAGGATGGACGGCTTCAAGTCGGAAGGGCGGACGGGATCAAATCGGAATCGTGGACGACTTCAAGTCGGTACACATGGACGGATTGCGTCGGAATCCGCATGCTCAGCTTCCGGGCATCCAGCGGCGATCCCTGGCTTTCAGGAACGTCCACTGTTTCTGCCCTAAGCCGACCTTCGGCTTAATTCCGAGAAGTGCCATGAGCAGACGATCCAGCTTCGTCCGGAAATTGCTATCAAGAGCGGTTCCGGTTTACGGATGCGGCTCCGCGAATGGGTATGGACACTGCATGCAGCCCAGACGTGTCAGAACTCCTGGGCTTTCCGCCCATCGGACTCCTGACCCGGATCGTCTGCGATCCATGTCCGGCCGGCTGCGGTGACTGCGGCCTCACCGGACATCCCAGTCGCAGATGAGGCCAGTGCGTTGCCCAGACGCCAATGCATGCATTTCGATGTCTGGCCTATGCCCGGGTTGAACGCGTTGCACGGATCAAGAGTGCGGAAGAACGCCTGCATCGCCGGCTTCGCGGGGTACAGGTGACCGACATTGTGTTCGGCTGGATACTCGGCCTTGCGTTCGTCGAGCAGTGCCCACATCCGATGCTCCATGGCCAAGCAGTCCTCGCCCTTGCGCACGACGTAGTCCTGATGGAAGACGTGACAGAGGAAATGGCCGTAGTAGAGCTTGTGAACGATCCCGCCGTCGACGTCGGCGGGAAGCGTCTCGAACCAGTCCCGGTCGTTGCGCCTGAGCGCGATGTCGAGGGCGACGATGTCCTCCACCTCCCTGTGATGCACGGCGCGATACCGGACGGCAGCTCCGGCGACGGCGAAACGATGCAGGAAGGCCGCACTCCCCTCTACGGCGTCGCATTCGAAGAAGTCGCCGTTACCCGTTCCGAAGCAGCCTTCGAGGAAGTGTCGTGTTTCCTCAATGCCCTCAACGCTAACCTTCAGCAGCAGATGGTGCTCGTACCGATCACGGAAATCCTTCATCCTCCGCGGCAGGTGACTTGGGAACAGGCCACTTGCCGCCTGGAGCAATCGGTCGCTCAGGTGCGACGGCAGGAAGCTGGAACGGCTGGCGAACTCGTCGAACCTCGACTTCAGTGCGAAGAACGCGGGCAGGCGCGCGGTACCGAGGGCACGGATCAGCAGGAACGTGTCCTTGCCGTATCGCTCGGCGACATCGAATGCCGTGCGATGGACATACTCGCCGGCAATGGGAAGGTTCTCGAAGGTTCCCAGGATGCGCCGCCGGATCTCGGCCAGTTCATCGACGCTGTTGGTCCCGATGTAGAAGACCTTGGTCGCAGTGTCTGCCGGGAACGTGTCGAGACGCACCGCAAAGACTGCAAGCTTTCCCGCGCACCCGGACGCCTCATGGAGCCTGCGGGGGTCGGCGTTGAAGCGGGCTGGTGTATCCGCGTCGATTTCGCGGACATGATTGGCATATTCCCGGTCTGAGGCCCAGAGGGTCCGGTCGTCCTCGACCGCCTCGTCCTCAACCTCCCAGCGGTCAAGGCGGCCGAGCACCTCCTCCGGCGCCCCGCCCAACCTGATCCCGAGGTGGTTGACGAGACGAAGCTGCCCGTCGGCATCGACTTGCGCGAACAGCGCCAATTGGGTGAAGGCCGGTCCTCGGCGAACCAGCGCGCCACCGGAGTTGTTGCAGATCCCGCCCAGGACCGAAGCCCCCAGACACGATGAGCCGATGACGGAATGCGGCTCCCGGCCGAGTGGCTTCAGCACTTTCTCGAGCTGGTCGAGCGTCGCACCGGGCAGGCATAGTACCTGCCGGCCGCCATCGATCAGATGGACCACCTTGATGCGCATGGCGTTGATCAGGACGACATCGCGATCGTACTCGTCGCCATCCGGCGTGGAGCCGCCGGTCAGGCCAGTGTTGGCCGCCTGCATGATCACGACCTTGTCGGCCCGGACGCAGGCTTGCAGCACCAGCCACTGCTCGACCAGGTTGCCCGGCCTGATCACCGCCAGTACGCGGCCGCCGCCGAAGCGGTATCCGGTGCGGAAGCGCCGCGTCTGGCTCGGGCGCGTCAGGACATGGCGCCGACCGACGATCGCCCGCAGCCCGGCAAGGAAGTCGTCCGTGTGCGCCGTCTGCGCACGCTCAGACGGGACAAATGCCTGCCGCGACGGAGAGGGATCGGGTCCTGGGGTTGAATGAAGCATGGTTTCTCCAGTTCTTACGCGACCTGCCGTTGACGGTTCTGAGGCAGGTGCCCACCAGACCGACCGCCAAGGATCGATGGACCGTACCCGGACATGCAGCTCCGTCAACGCAGGGGGCGGCATTGCTTCCGACCCGGACCGACACTTGGTCATTCGTTCGCCCGCGCAGGCGTAGCTTGACGCCGCCCGTCGCGCCGTCGTCAGTCGCGGGGCCCATCCAGCTCGACGATGACCACCTCGAAGGTTATGCAGACCGGATTGTCCCCGGGGACGAGGGTCCCGGAGGAAATTCTGCCGTCCATGTCGACCACATCGACGTCGAGGGACGTCGATGGTCGACCGTGAACGCTCTCCACCCAGCCCTCGCGGATCAGCACCTCCGTCGCGTACGCCTCCACGCGGCCACCATCCGCGTAGCGGACCCCGTTGAGGCTGCCGATGCCATAGACATCCGCCCTTTCGAACCCATGGCTCAGGCAGATGTCCCCGATGGCGGTGCAGATGTCCGCATTGGGCCGCACCTTCGCCAGCAGCGCGCGGGCGCCTGCGCGCCCTGCCGTGTCCGCGGAGACCGTCACGGGTTCGAACAGGATGAAGTCCGTCTCGGGGTCGGGCAGCGCCTTGAAAGTGACCGCTTCCAACCCGATCCCGATCGCCTCAATGGACTCCGTCACGCGGGTATCCGGCCCCAGCAGGTGGCCCATCCGCGTGCCCTCCAGAGTGTTCCAGATCCCGTGGCAGTGGACGAAGGGCTTGCCGTCCCGCCAGCCGACGATGGTGCCGGCGCGCTCGATCCTGACCGGCCCCTCAGGCGCGAAGGTGCCGCTGTACCAGGCGGCATGACGGCCGTCCGGCGATGCGGCCGGCATGACGTACCTGAAGGGATCGCATGTCCCGCCCCGCAACATCACGAAGCCTCCGATGCAGCCGCGATCCGCGAACCCCTTGGCGATGGCCACGTCCACGGCATCGCCTGGCTCGAGCACGAAACGCAGCGGTACCGCCCTGCCGGTGACCGCCGTCGTGCGCTCCAGAACAACCGGACCCGGGTGATGGATGTGTCTCATGTCGGGCATCGGCATTCGTCAATCCGCCCGCATGATTTGCCGGGGATCGGCCCGGGGATCGCGAGGTCCCCAGCGACCGGCTTCGACCTGGGCGATGAATTCCGCCATCATGCGGTTGAACAAGGCCGGCTCCTCCAGGTTCAGGGTATGGCCCGATTTCGGGAATATGGTCAGGCCGGAGCGCGGAACGGTCCGCTTCAGGAAGATCCCCGGCTGGATCGAGTGATCGTCCTCATCGCCCACGACCACCAGCAGGGGAACCTGCATCGCTCCCAGTTCGGCCTCCAGATCGTACAGCGATGGACGCCGCATCTGGACGCCGCGCATGGTGTTGGCGGCGCCTTGCGCGGAATGCTTCGCGAGCCTTTCGGCGAACAGCCACCAGCCGCGGGGATCCTTGTCCTGGAACTGCACCCGGGATGCACTCTCGGCGTAGAGAGGGGCAAATCCTTCGGCACCCCGCTCCTCGAAGCCCCTTGCAACCTGCTCGGAGTTCCGGCGGAACGCTTCCTGATGTTCTTTCTCGGAGCCATAGCCCGCCCCGGCGACGACAGCCGAGAGGATGCGGTCCGGGTGACGCAGGGCAGCATGCAGGCAGGCGAATGCGCCCATGGAGAGACCGACGATGTGGGCCTTCCCGATCCCTGCCGCACTCATCACGTCGATGATGTCGTCGGCGGCTCGCGCCTGTGAGTACATCTCCACATCGTCGGGAATGTCGGACGGCGGATAGCCCCGCGCTGCGTAGGTGATGACCTGATGACGGCGGGAGAAATAGCTGACCTGGGGCTCCCAGCTCCAGTGGTTCCCGCCGAACTCGTGGACGAAGACGATCGGCGTGCCCTGCCCGGCGGATTCGTGGAAGAGCCGTACGCCGTCGCTCGTGGTTGCAAATGGCATAACAACACCCCGTCAGTGGAACTCGGAGACGGCGCAGCTCTGTCCGCCGTCCACGGGAAGGCAGATTCCGGTGATGAACTGCGCCTCGTCCGATGCCAGGAACACGGCAGCGTTGGCGATATCCCAGGCCGTTCCCATGCGTCCGACCGGGACGGCTGCGTTCCGGGCCGCCACCATCTCCTCCACCGTCGCATATTGTCCGGAGATCTGCTTGTAGATCAGAGGCGTGTCGATCAAGCCGGGCATGATGCAGTTGGCGCGGATGCCCTGGCGGGCGTATTGCATGGCCAGCGCCACCGTCGCCTGATTCACTGCCGCCTTGGTGGCGTAGTAGGCGAAATACGGATAGCCCGTCCAACGGATCGCGGCGAGGGAGGAGATGTTGACGATGGCTCCGCCGCCCTGGCGCAGCATGTGCGGAATGATCGCCTTCGCCGTGCGGTAGACGGGCCCGAGGTTCAGCTTCACCGCCGCCTCGAACTGCTGCTCGGTCAGCTCGACCGGGCCGCCCATATGGGTCACGCCCACGTTGTTGTGCAGGATGTCGATCCGCCCGAAACCCGCAATGACCTGCGCGACCGCGCTCTCGACCGAACCCGTATCGGTGACGTCCGCCGCGACGGCAATGGCCTCACCGCCTTCGCTCGCGATGATGGACGCGGTTTCCTGCGCGGCTTCCTGTACCAGGTCGATGCAGGCTACACGGGCCCCTTCCCGTGCATAGGCGGCGGCGGCAGCCTTGCCGTTTCCCCATCCCGGCCCCGAGGACCCTGCCCCGAACACGATGGCGGTCTTGCCCTTCAGACGATCAGCCATTGATCTCCGCTCCATTTCCCAGTGCCAGAGCCGCAGGCGCGGCCGCCGCGGCGCCATGCCGTTCACTTCGCAGGAAGCCACTCCTCGAGGGTGACCTCGAACGTCATGCAGATCGGGTTCAAGCCGGCGACGAAAGGTCCGCCGTAGACATTCCCCTCCGGGTCCGCCACGACGCCCGTGAGTGCTGCCCTGAGCGAGCCGTCCTCGCCCGGACGCACCTCGCCCGCCAGGCTGACGATTTCCACGGCCGGACCCTGGATCTGGAGGTACTTGCCGTCGATCGTGCCCATGCAGGCATCCACGAGGCTGCCCAGCGCACCGCGCACGAATGCGTTTCTGAAGCCCTCAGCGAGACACAGCTTCTCCACGCCCTGGACGAGATCCTCGTTGGGAGCGATCCTCGCGTAGGCCACACGGCCCATTGAGCCGTTCTCGACAGCGATCATCTCACCCATTGGTCGTTTCCTTGTATGGTTGAAGAAGCGGAATGTTCGTCTCGGGATCGTAGGCCTGCCGGAGTTCGAATTCATCGAGCGAGGTGACGAGAACCGGGATTGGATCGCGGCTGACGATGCAGGTCTCCGTCAGGATGTGACCACCCTTGACCTCACCGCTTTCGGTGCGGATCGCGGCATGGCAATGCACGAGCGGCGAGCCGTTGATGCTCTTTCCCAGCGTCGCATTGCCGAAGATCATGTACGTGCGGCCGGCGGGTATCGGCTTGGAATAGGCGATCACGGCCTGCCCCTGCTGATCGGGAGGCGCGACGCAATACTGAAGGCCCTCGAAATAGCCGCCGAGGATTGTCGTCGAGGCAGACGTGATCCCGATGTCCGCCAGTGGCTTCACGAGGCCGTCGAAAAGGCTCACGCCGGGCAGGAGCGCCAGTCGGACATGCCGCCCCTTGGACGAGCGAAGGCTTTGGATGCGAACCGGGTTGAACCGGCCGGGGTGGATCAGAGTACGCGGTCGGGGCAACTGCGTCGTGATTACCCGCTTCATCAGAAACCTCCGGAGGCAGGTGCCAGCTCACGCACGTACCGACGCCAGCGCCTGACATAAAGGGCCGCTCCCTCGGTCAGGTTCTGCACCCCGGCATCATCGATCTCCCGAATGACACGGCCCGGGGCACCCATGACGAGTGAATTGTCGGGGATGACCTTGTTCTCGGTGATCAGCGTGTTCGCGCCGATCAGGCAGTTCCGGCCGATCCGCGCTCCGTTGAGGATGGTTGAGTTCATGCCGATCAAGGTGTTCGAGCCGATCGTGCAGCCATGCAGCATCACCTTGTGGCCGATCGTGCAGTCCTCGCCGATCGTCAGCGGATATCCGGGATCGACATGGAGCACGCAGCCGTCCTGGACATTGCTGCGTTCGCCGATCTCGATGATGTCGTCGTCGGCCCGCAACACCGTGCCGAACCAGATGCTGGCCTCGCGCTTAAGGCGAACGTTGCCGATCAGAACGGCGCCTGGGGCAATCCAGTATTCGCCCTCCGAGGGAAGGACAGGTGCCGTTTCAGCAAGGGAGAACAAATGGGTCATGTTTGAGCCTTCTATGCCTGGACAGGCGGATCGAAAGCGGCGGACGGCTCGCCGATGATGCCCGCGGTCGTGAAGCCGCCATCGACGCAGATCGTCTGGCCGGTGACGTAGCTGGACTTGCGATCGTCGAGGAGGAAAATGGCCGCCCCGGCGATCTCGGCCGGCGATCCATAACGCCGCTGTGGCACGGTCGTCATCCAGGCGGCCCGCACCTCCGGTGTATGGATCTCCTGCACGAGCGGCGTCTCGATCGGACCGGGAGCGATCGCGTTCACCCGAATGCCGGCGGACGCGAGCTCGACCGCCATGACCTTGGTCATCGTGAGCACGCCTCCCTTGGATGCGCCATAGGCGACTCGTCCCTTGTTGCCCTTGATCCCCGAAACGGAGGCGATGTTGATGATTGATCCTGCGCCACGGGTGCGCATGTGCCTGGCCGCCTCCCGCGAGACCACGAAGCTGCCGATCAGGTTGACCTCCAGCATCTTCCGGAAGAGCTCGACGCTCGTGTCGAGGGCCGGAACGTCACGCCCGATGCCAGCCGAATTGACAACTCCCGTCAGTGATCCGAACTCTGCCTCGCAGGCCGCGATCGCGCGGACGACAGCGTCCTCGTCCGCGACGTTCATCTGCTCGTACCGCACGCGGTCGTCAGGTGCCCCGAGCAAGGCGCGGCACCGACTGAGGCTTTCCTGATCCAGGTCCGCGACGACAACGCGCCAATCCTCCGCGAGGATCGCCTCAACGACCGCAAGGCCGATGCCCGACGCTCCTCCGGTCACCAGTACCGTCTGCTCTTGATTCATGTCCGCCTCTCCTGCGGTGGGTCCAATCGTCCTTCGGGAAAGGATGCCGTCTCGGCTCAGGCCGAGGCCTGAGCGGCTTGGTCGAGCGGCAGGCAGCCGCGCGCCTCGAGTTCCGCTCGGACGTCCTTCTTGGTGATCTTGCCGTAGGCCGACTTGGGCAGGGCATCCCAGAAGAACACGCGCTTCGGAAGCTTGTAGCGGGCGACCTTGCCCTCCAGCCACGCCAGGAGTTCCGGCTCGTTGAGGGTAGCATTCGGCCGCAGTACGCAGACCGCCACACCAACCTCACCCCAAGTCTTGTCTGGCACGCCGAGGATGGCGACCTCCGCGATTGCCGGGTGGGTCAGGATCTTCTCCTCCGTTTCGCGCGGGTAGACGTTCGAGCCGCCCGATATGTACATGTCGGAGGCACGCCCCGTGATGTAGAGGAATCCTTCCTCGTCGAGGTGGCCCAGATCGCCGGTGCGGAACCAGCCGTCGCGGAAGGCCTTCGCGTTGGCTTCCGGGTTGTCGTAGTAGCCCGCGAACACGGCCGGACCGCAGACGCAGATCTCCCCTGTCTCCCCTGTGTTGAGCTCGCGGCCCTGGTCGTCCTGAATCGAAACCTGCATGCCTGTCCGCTCGTAGCCGCAGGTGCCGACCTTCACGCCGGGTGCATCCTCGGTCTCGTGGAGAGCAGGCGGGAGCACGGTGATGTTCCCGGTGACCTCGCCGAGCCCAAAGTACTGGACCAGAACCTTCCCGAGCTTTTTCAGCGCGTGCTTCTGGTCCTCCCGGTACATGGGCGCTCCCGCGTAGATCACGTAGCGCAGGGACGAGTGATCGTGCGCGTCGACTGAAGGATGCTCGGTCAGCATCTTCACGATGGTGGGCACCGTGAACATGTTGGTGATGCGCCAATGCGCGACCAGCCCCCATGCCTCGTCAGCGTCGAACCGGTCGCTCTTGAGCAGGACGGTCTTGACACCCCGCGCCACTTGCACGAGCTGGTGGATGCCTGCCCCGTGCGAGAGCGGGGCCAGGACCAGGGAAGCGTCCCGATGCGTGGTGCCCGGCATCAGGTCGCAGAGATGGTTCGTGATCACGAAAGCCATCTGGCCATGGGTGAGAACGGCAGCCTTGGGACGTCCCGTCGTGCCCGACGTGTAGAAGAACCAGCACGGATCGTCGTGCTCGACGGACGCCATCGGTATGCCCTTCCCGGAGTGCTGTGCGACGAGGGCATCGTAATCCTCGCCGAATTCTGACGCCCCGATGGAGACGACGAAGCGGATGTCCGGAGCGGCCTCGCGCGCGGCCGCGACGTGCTCCGGGAAATCGCAATGGCAGATCATCGCGGAGGCGCCGCTCGACTGGGCGAGGTAGGCCACCTCGCCCGGTGTCTGACGGTAGTTCGTCGGCACCCAAACGGCACCGATCCGGAAGCAGGCGAACATCGACTCGAACATCTGGTTGCCGTTCTTGGACTGCACCAGGATGCGGTCGCCCTTCCTCACGCCCCGGGCCGCCAGCGCCGCCGCCATGGCGTCCACACGGCGGTCGAGGTCGGCCCAGGTCCAGGTTTCCTCGCCCCGGACAAAGCCGATCTCGCCGCCATATCGCCGCGCCGCCTGACGCAGGAAGTGGGAGAGGTTCATAACTCGCTTGGAGACCGGCGCAACGCCGCCCGCAGGAGCTTGATCGAGGCTCGTCATTTGCGTCGCTCCAGGATGGATACGTAGTTGGCGACGGCCGCGCCGCCCATGTTGAAGACGCCCGCGAGCTTCGCATCCGGGATCTGCATGTCGCCGGCTTGATTCATGAGCTGGAGGCAGGCCATGACGTGCAACGACACGCCGGTGGCGCCGATCGGGTGGCCCTTTGACTTGAGGCCGCCGGAGGGGTTGATCGGCAGGCGGCCGTCCTTCTGTGCAGTGCCTTCACGAACGACCCGGTAGCCTTCTCCTGGAGCGGCGAGTCCCATTGCCTCGTATTCGATGAGTTCGGCGATGGTGAAGCAGTCATGGGTCTCGACGAAGTCGAGATCGTCCAAGGTGACTCCGGCACCTGCGCGCGCCTTCTCCCAAGCCATCCGCGCACCGGCGAAGGCCGTCGGGTCACGCCGCGAGAGCGGCAGGATGTCATTGACATGCTGGCGGGTGCGGAAGGCGATTGCCTGCTGGAGGAGCTCAGCGGTTTCCTCGTCGGCCACGACGAGAGCCGCCGCCCCGTCGGAGATCAGCGAGCAGTCGGTCCGCCGCAGGGGCGCCGCCACATAAGGGTTCTTGTCGGACACGACATTGCAGAACTCGAAGCCGAAGTCGCGCCGCATCTGCGCGTAAGGATTTGCAACGCCGTTTTTGTGGTTCTTGGCGGAGATGCGGGCAAGCTCCTCGCTGCGGTCGCCGTAGCGCTGGAAGTAGTTTTGGGCGATCCGGCCGAACACGCCGGCGAAGCCGCCATCGATGTCGGCCTCTTCCTTCCTGTAGGAGGCGCTCAGCAGGATATCGCTGGTCTCGACCACGGGCTTGGCGGTCATCTTCTCAGCCCCGACGACGAGAGCGATGCGGCCGCGTCCGCTCTCGATGAAGTCGAGAGCCGTGTAGATCGCGGCCGATCCCGTCGCGCAGGCATTCTCCACGCGGGTCGCGGGAACGTAGGCGAGAGCCGGCTGATCGAGTGCAACCTGGGCCGCCTCGAAGCCCTGCTTCGAGAAGCCGTTGTTCATGACGCCGACATAGATCCCGTCGACGTCCTCAGGTCCAACCCCGGCGTGAGCGAGGGCCTCGCCCGAAACCCGGGCCATCAGGCTCTCGACATCGGGATCTTCCAACTTGCCGAAGGGCGTATG
This sequence comes from Microvirga sp. GN3, assembly GCF_055792825.1. Lineage (NCBI taxonomy): Bacteria > Pseudomonadati > Pseudomonadota > Alphaproteobacteria > Hyphomicrobiales > Methylobacteriaceae > Microvirga > Microvirga sp. GN3. The sequence goes on along the minus strand of NZ_JBVVAK010000172.1, from coordinate 4,785 downwards.
GGCCCAGCCAACGATGCAAGCACGTGCCATATCTGCAATTCCTTCAATTAGTGATCATCAAATGGTGTTGTCTTACGCGTCTTGGTCAGGCGGCCCCTTCGGGTCGCCCGACGGCTGTAGTTATAGGAGCCCGATCGAGATCCAGGGCACCGTGGCGATGATGACGAGACCCACGAGCAGCGCCACGAGGTACGGCCAGATCGCGCCGATGGCTTCGTCCGGCGGGACGTTGCCGATCTTGCAGGCGAGATAGAAGCCCACGCCAATCGGCGGCGCCATCAGGCCGATGTTCATTGCCGTGACCATGACCATCGCATAGTGGATGTCGTTGATCCCGAGGTTCTTCGCGATCGGGAACATGAGCGGAGCCATGAGCACGATGGCGGGCAGTCCCTCGAGCACGCTGCCCAGGATCAGGAAGACCACGATGGTCACGGCCATGAACGAGAGCCAGCCGCCGGGCAGCCCCGTCATGAACGTCGCGAGGCTCTGGGCAACGCCGGCCTGCGTGATCGCCCACGCCATCGCAAGGGCGGTGCCGAGGATCAGCAGGATGGATCCGGTGAGAGCCGCCGTCTCCACGAGCATGGCGTAAAACGTGCGCCAACCGATGCCGCCGTAGAGGACAATGCCGACGAACAGGGCATAGATCACCGCAATAGTCGACACCTCGGTTGCCGTCGCGACACCGCCGGCCACCGTGCTGCGGATGAGGAACGGCAGAACGAGGGCAGGCGCCGCAACGAGGAGAGTGCGGCCCATCAGGGAGAGCGGTGCCCGCCGCACCCTGGACATGTCTTCGTGCCGGCTCTTCCAACGAGCCAGGATCGCCAGGACCGCGAGCAGGACCATGGCGACCACGATGCCGCTGGTGAACAGGCCCGCAATGGAAACGCCTGCGACAGAGCCTAGCACGATCAGGACGATGCTGGGCGGCACGGTATCGGCCATGGCAGCTCCCGTCGCGAGCAGCGCGATCATCTCCCGCGGGCTATGGCCGCGACGCTTCATCTCCGGGAACAGCGCCGGGGCGACCGTGGCCATGTCGGAGACCTTGGAGCCGGAAATGCCCGAGACCACGAAGAGCGAGCCGAGCAGCACGTAGGACATGCCGGCGCGAACATGGCCGAGCAGCGACGCCAGGAAGTCGATGATGGCCTTGCCCATGCCGGTGGCATCGAGGATGCAGCCCAAGAAGACGAAGATCGGAACCGACAGCAGGATGAGGCCGGACATGCCCTCATCCATGCGGCCGATCATGACGAAGGTCGGGACCTGCGTCGCGAAGGCAAGGTAGCTCAGCGTGCCGATGCCGAAGCAGAACGCGATGGGAACGCCGGCGACGAGGCACGCCGCGACGAATACGACGAGGAAGAGAACGATCTTGGCATTGCCGAGCCTGACGAGGGAGGGCGAGAAGTACCACAGCAGGCCGGCGATCACGGCAAGCACGAGGGCCGAGACGATCAGGTCGCGCCAAGTTGAGATCCGGAGGGCATATGCAAGCACGATGCCCAGCATGGCAACCATGCCGAAGGGAATGGCGGCCGCGCGGAAGGTGTTCGGGATCTCCAGTGCGGCGGTGGTGATGTACCACTCCTCCATCGCATAGTCGAAGGCCGGGGCGACCAGCGACAGAAGGAAGGAGGCGACCACCAGAAGCCCGAAGGTCTCCACGAACCGCTGTGCCCGCTCCGGCATCATGTGTAGAAACAGTGTCAGCCTGAGGTGCTCGTTGCGGTCGAGCGCGATCGCGGACCCGAGCATCGCGAGCCACAGGAAGCACAGCGACGCGACCTCATCGATCCACACCACCGGGAGCGAGAATACGTAGCGGGAAATCACGCCTGCCAGCAGCAGGACTATGATGGCGACGAGCAGGGCCGACGAAACGATTTCGAAGGGCCTGAGAAGGCGGGAGCCCGGCCGCACGTCGCTCTCGACAATGGGCACGGATTCCGGCGCGGCGAGTACATGTGCGGAGGAAGTCATATCCAACGTTCCTATGGGTTTGCGGGGATCACGTCCGACGGAGGGAGGGTCATCCACGGATGGGATGACCCTGCAACCTCGAAAGCAGCGGCGTGATCGCTGACACGGACGCCTTACGCCAGGGTGCCGACGGACTTCTCGAGGATCGCCCAGGCCTCGTCACCGTACTTGCCCTTCCATTCGCTATAGAACCCGGCCTTGCGCAGCTTGTCGCGGAACGGCGCCGGATCGGGCTGGTTGACAACCATGCCCTTCGCGGCGAGCTCCTGCTGGAGGCCGGCGTTGAGCTTGGCCACGTCCTCGCGCTCCTTCTCGGCCGCGGCGTTGATGTGCTTGGCGACGATGGTGCGGACATCCTGCGGCAGCCGCTCCCAGGCGCGCCGGTTGCCCAGGAACCAGAAGCCGTCCCACATGTGGTTGGTCATGGAGAGGTACTTTTGCACCTCGTACAGCTTCGCGGTCGAGATGATCGCCAGCGGGTTCTCCTGCCCGTCGACGACCTTAGTCTGAAGCGCGGTATAGGTCTCGTTGAAGTTGATCGAGGTGGGCGCAGCCTCGAACGCCTTGTACATGGACGTCCAGAGCGGCGAGACCGGCACCCGGATCTTGAAGCCCTTCAGGTCGTCGGGCGTGTTGATCGGCTTCGACGACGACGTGGTCTGTCGGAAGCCGTTGTCCCAGATCTTGTCCATGACAACGAGGTTCACCTTGGCGATCTGCTGGCGGACATAGGCGCCCAGGTCCCCGTCCATGGCCTTCCAGACCGAAGCGTAGTCCGGGAAGGCGAAGCCCACCCCGTTGATGGAGGCGGCCGGTACGAGCGTGGACAGGATCAGGCCCGACAGGGTGAAGAACTCGACGCCGCCCGAGCGTACCTGGCTCAGCGTGTCGGTGTCGGAGCCGAGCTGGTTGCTGGGGAAGATTTGCAAGTCAAACCGGCCGTTGGTCTCGGCCTTGATGGACGCAGCCATTTCCTGGGCCCGCACGTTCATGGGATGCGCGGTCGGCAGGTTGTTCGCGTACTTGTAGGTGAACTCGGCCTGCTGGGCGCGGGCGATGAACGGCGCTCCGACAACCCCGCCTGCGAATGCGGTCGAGCCGGCGATGAGCAGACGGCGACGAGAGATGATCATATAAACCTCCTGGCAGGTCACACGGGACCTGTGCGTTTCCTCGGAACGTCCGGGGTCCATGCGATGGACCTTCTTGTTTTCTCGGATCAAGAAGAACGCTGGATTATAAATTGTCAAACGCTTAATGTTTTCCCTAGGGATAACACGTCAGGCAAGCCCGAGAGGTCCACATGATGGAACATGTAAGGAGCACTTCAGCCAGGAAGGCCGTGCAGGCAATCGGCGCTGCCGCTGCCAGCGGCGCTCAAAGCATCGACCGTGCCGCCACCCTGCTCCTCCTCGTTGGTCGGGCGGGGCCGTCGGGTGGCCGCCTCTCGGAGCTTGTCGAGCAGTGCGATCTTCCCAAGCCGACCGTCCGGCGGATGCTTCTCGCCCTGGTACGGGCAGGCCTTCTCGACCAGGACCCAGAAACGCGACGCTACTACATCGGACCGGAGATCTATGTTCTGGGCACTCTCGCAAGCGCTCGCTTTGGCATCCATCCGATCTCTCTCCGGTCTCTCGTGCGGCTGAGCCAGGAAACTGGCGACACGGCCTTCCTTTCGGTCCCGCGAGGCCTCTACTCCATCTGCGTCCATCGGGAGGAAGGGCCGTACCCGATCCGAGTCCATGCGCTTCACGCCGGCGACCGCCACCCTCTGGGTGTCGGAGCCGGAAGTCTTGCCCTGCTGTCTGCCTTGCCGGACCACGAGGTGGAGGAAGTCCTGGCTGCGAACGCGGAGGTCTTGGCTGAGAAATATCCCCACCATCCGCCGCCCGTACTCCGTAAGCTCGTCCAGGAAACCCGGGCGAAGGGTTACGCGCTGAATCCAGGCCTGCTGCTCCCGAGCTCGTGGGCCGTCGGGGTTCCCATCCGTGGGGCGGATGGCCGACCGATCGGTGCTCTCTCCATTGCGGCGATCGAAAGCCGGTTGAGCGAAGTCCGCCAGCGGGAGATCGTCCCGCTCCTGAAGAAGGAAGCGACCTGGATAGAGATGCGCTTGAGCGAGGTCGGCACCGCCGACAGACCGTCTAGGAAGAAGGTCAGATAGGCCTGGGCATGCTGCCGCCCGCTTCCACGATTCCCTTACTACCGAGACCTCATGGCGCCACTGCCTGCGGGTGCTGAGGACCTTGCCGGTGTCTGCCCGAGCATCCACACACTGCACTGCGGGGTGGCGGGGCTAGACGGGCGGTGACGAGCTGCGCGTCGACGGAGGCCAGGACACTCAGGGCGATTATGGCCGAGGTGGCTCCATCCGCCTTGGCTCACTTACATAGCATGAGCATAGCATGAGGCAGCAGCTACGACCGGCGAGTGCTGGTGCCTTGGACGGTGCTCGATGGGGCGGGAACCATCCTGCAAATCGCTGCTATCCTCGATGCGCTGCCGCTGCGGCGTGAAAGCTGGTCCGCCCAACCCCTAGCTCAAGCTGTACGGCGCCGTGCCTGATCAGGAGCTTCTGATGATAAGCGTGGTGCAAGGCTCCCATCGCAAACTGAACAAACTAGACGACGGCACTGCCCCGTACTGTCTGAGCCCTAGGATGGATAGTCAGCTAATGGGATGGACCGGCCGTGCTTACCGGCGCACCCTTCATCAGGGGCGCCCAGCACGAGGATTTGAGCCATGCCCAAAGCTCCGCTTCAGCAAGTTGCCACCCTTGGCATCGACATCGGC
>NZ_JBVVAK010000171.1:0-15139 GCF_055792825.1 Microvirga sp. GN3 | reverse complement strand
AACCATCTTGGCCCGCGGTCATGCGCGACCGCACCGACAGGCCGGACATATGGGCGCAAGCGATCCGATCATAGTACTGACCAACACCCTTGTGAGGAGGAAGCCGTCCACATATAGGATCTGTAGACGAACCGGGAGATCGTCTCATGCGACACGCGCTCGGGCACACTAGACACCCGCAGGCGGCCGGCGATCTGTTCCGGCAACCAGGCAGCCTTGAGACGGTCGATCACATGAATGGCCAGAGCAGGATGGCGTGAGAGTTTGCTCAGGCTGCGCGTTCCAGGCGATCGTGATTACGGGTTCCAGAGGATCGTGATCATCCATTCCAGGGCATCGTGATCATGGTTTCCAGAGGATCGTGATCACCCATTCCAGGCGATCGTGATCAGTCTTAGGGGCTGCGAGGAGGTGCGTTCCGCTGGCAGTTTGCAACCCACGGTACTCTTGGCCTTTGCTTCCCAGCCGAGGACCAAGATGCCCACCGAGAGACTGTCGATGCGCCACATCCGTGAAGTCTTACGCCTGCACCACGCGGTCGGGCTCTCCCAACGCGCCACCGCAACCAGCCTGGGCCTGGCCCAGGGCACCGTCAGCAAATACATCAACCGCGTCCGGCGGGCCGGCCTGACCTGGCCGCTGCCGCCCGAGCTCGATGATGATGTCCTGCTGGAGAACCGGCTCTATCCGCCGCCCTCCGATCTGCCCGCCGAGCAACGCAGCCAGCCCGACTGGACCCTGGTCCATCGCGAACTGCGCCGGCCGGGCGTGACGCTCATGCTGCTGTGGGAGGAATACTGCGACAGCACCCCCGAGGCCTTCAGCTATTCCTGGTTCTGCGAGCATTACAAGGACTGGGCGGGTCGGCTCAAACCGACCCTGCGCCAGGTCCATGTCGCCGGCGAGAAGCTCTTCGTCGACTATTGCCTGCCGGACTGGATCGGTTCGCACGTGCGCACCTTTGCCTTCCTGGGCGGTGCCACCCGCCAGACGGTCAGCGACAATCTCAAGGCCGGGATCACCAAGGCTTGCTTCCACGAGCCGATGGTCAATCGTACCTATGCCGACGCGGCACGCCACTACGGCACCGCCATCGTGCCGGCCCGGCCCTACAAGCCGCGCGACAAGGCGAAGGTCGAGGTCGGTGTTCAGGCGCTGGATCCTGGCCCGCCTGCGCAACCGCCGCTTCTTCTCGCTGCCGGCCCTCAACGACGCCATCCAGGATCTGCTGCGCGACCTGAATGAGCGGCCCTTGCGCGGTTGGGGCCGCAGCCGGCGCGAGCTGTTCGAGGCGCTCGACCGCCCGGCACTGCTGCCGTTGCCGGCCGAACCTTACGAGTATGCCGAGTGGAAGCGCTGCCGCGTCGGTCTCGACTATCACATCGAGATCGCCAAGCATTACTACAGCGTGCCGCACAGCCTCGTGCGCCAGGAGGTCGAGGCGCGGATCACGGCCACGACCGTTGAAGTCTTCTGGCACGGCAAGCGCGTGGCCTCGCACGTGCGCTCCCATCGTCCGCATCGGCGCTACCGCGACTGGACGCACGAGCGCATCCGCCGCGAGGCGGGCAAGGTTGGACCCGACGCCGCCACCTTGATCGACGTCATCCTGCGCTCCCGGCCGCATCCCGAGCAGGGCTTCCGGTCGGCGATCGGCATTCTCGGACTGGTCAAGCGCTATGGAGCCGAGCGGGTCGATGCGGCCTGCGCGCAGGCTCTGGCGATCAACACCCGGTCCTACACCTCGGTTGCCGCCATTCTGAAGAGCGGCACGCCCAAGGCCTCCCAGCCGGCGCAGGACGCGCCGGTGCTCATCCACGCCAACATCCGCGGCCCCGGCTACTATCACTGATCAGGAGCTCCTCATGCTGCTTCATCCCACCGTCGAACGCCTGCGCGCCCTGGGCCTGAGCGCCATGGCCGACACGCTGCTCGAGTTGCAGACCAACCCCGACGCGGCCGCGATGCCCCATGCCGACTGGCTCGGTCTTCTGGTCGATCGGGAAGTCACATTCCGCGACAACCGTCGCCTGGCGCGCCGCCTCAGCGCGGCCAAACTGCGCCAGAACGCCACCGTGGAGAATGTCGACTATCGTAGCTCGCGCGGTCTCGACCGGGCCTTGTTCCAGGCGCTCGCCACCAGCCAATGGGTGCGGGATCACAATCCCCTGGCCATTGTCGGCCCGACCGGGACGGGGAAGAGCTGGCTCGCCTGTGCGCTCGGCCACAAAGCCTGTCGCGACGGCTTCTCGGTTCTGTACCGGCGGGCGCCGCGCCTGTTTGCCGATCTGGCCCAGGCCCGCGGCGAAGGCCGTCTGGCACGGCTGATGAGTGCCCTGGAACGCACGGATCTGATCATCATCGACGACTGGGGCCCGGAGCCGCTCACCGCCGAGCAGCGCCGGGATCTCCTGGAGATCGTCGATGACCGCTACGACAAGGGCTCGCTGCTGATCACCAGTCAGGTTCCCGTGTCCCATTGGCATGACGTGATTGCCGACGCAAAGATCTCATGATGCCTCCTTCCTTGATCGTCTTATGCGTTGCAGGCGATCCCGCAGATACCGGACCTGATCGTCCGTCGGATCGATTTGCCAAGGCTGCCCCTTGACCAGTTGCCGCCCGACGAGGAAGCCACGGGCCAGATAATCGAAGATTGTCTGCGGCGTCACGCCCAAGAGCGCAGCCAATCCCTGGACCGAATAGCTTCCGTCAGGCCAGCGCATCGGATTGGCCGCAATGCCGTTGATCTTCACGGTCGGAATGCCCCAGCGGGTTCGTAACAGCCAGACATTCTCCCCTCGGAAGCGACAGCCGCGCGCGGCGGTGAATCCTTCCTGATTCAGGATCCGTGCGATCTCCTTGTCCATCTTGCCGGCCGCATTCAGCTCCGTGATCCGCTGCCGCAAGCGATCAAGATCGGCATAGTCTTTGTACGTGTGAACACGGCGCTGCACTTCGTGTTCGCTGGTGGTCCCGGTTTGCCAGAGGATCTTGAGCCAGACGCGTCCTACTATTCTCTTCTGGTCGAGGACGACGTCACGGATAACAAAGCGCAGAATGCGCTTGCGCTCCGCTGCGGTCGTGGTTGTGGCATGCCATACCTGCGGCAGGTTTTGACCCAAAGCCTGCAGCGCCGCACGATCATCATCGCTCAACACCAAGGGCTGGTCACGACGCCAGTGATCGTATTCCTGTTCGATCGCCTCGAGCGCGCGCAGCTTCTCCTCCCAGGCGCGTTCCAGAGAGCGGGCCACCAAGCGGTTCTCGGGCTCGACTGCATCATACTGGCGCCGCGCTCGCTCGGCCTCAAAGCGGGCACGCTCGCGCCGCAGCGCCCATTGCCGTTCCAGTTGTCGGGCCTCGCGGTCCAACTGCCCGAGGGCGGCCAGCGCGATCGCGATCCGGTCAGGCTTGAGCGCGCCCAGCAGGATTGCCTCGATACAAGCATCGACTGCCAAAGCCCGTACCTCCTGGCACAACGGCGCACCCGTCTGATCACGATCCGCGCGACAACAGTAGACCGGATAATCACCAAACGGACCCGTGTAGCGCAAACCCATGCGCCGGCCGCACCGGCCACATACGGCGACGCCTTGCAGAAGCGCCGCACCCTTGCGTGGGACGCCTGCATGACCGGCTTCGTAGCTGTTGATGTTATCTGTCAGACGCTGCTGGTTGGCCATGAATTCCTCCCAGCTAATATAACCCGGATGAGCCTCCCGCAGGCACACCTCCCACTCGGCGATCGGAACCTTCATTGTGCTGGGATGGCAGGTTCCGGCGCGGGCCTGACCGGGCGCCTGTCGCCGTCGCCCGTACACATAGGCGCCGGCATAGGCGGGATTTTGAAGAATGCTGCGGACACGGGCGCTCGTGGCCTCGCGCCAGATTATGTCGTGCGGCGCAGGTCCCTTCAGTGGCCGCGCTGGGAGCAGCAGTCTGTTCGCCTGCAGAAAGCGCATCACCGCATGGGCGCTGCGCAACTCGCAGAATTTGGCGAACACGAGAGCCAAGCGGGCTTGGACCTCCTCATCGGGGTTGAGCGTCACGGCCCCGGAGCGGTCATGCGCCAGGCCAGCCGGGACCGGCAGGCGAAGTTCGCCGCGGGCTGCCTTCTGCCGTTCGCCCTGGTGTAGACGCAGCCTGATCTGATGCAGTTCCGCTTCGCTCATGATGCCGGACAGGCCGAGCAGCAGGCGGTCGTGATAGGCGCAGGGATCGTAGAGCCGCTCTCCGTCGGCGATAAGAACCCCGAACAGCGAGCACAATTCCAGCAGCTGATGCCAGTCGCGGTTGTTGCGCGCCAGGCGTGAAGCGTCGAGGCTCATGACCAGACCGGCATGGCCGAGGCTGATCTCGGTGATCAGCTTCTGGAAGCCCTGGCGTTCGGTCGTGCCGGCGCCGGATTTGCCCAGATCCTCGTCGATGACCTGGATCCGCTCGCGCGGCCAGCCGAGATCCTCGGCACGCTCGACCAGACGGTACTGCAACTCGGTGCTTTCCTGGTGATGCTTGATCTGGTTCACCGAGGATTGGCGAACGTACACATAGGCCAGCTTGGCGCGGCGGGTTGAGGTCAGCCGCTCGTCAGAGGGGTTCGGGATGGTCAGCATCCACGTTCTCCCTGATGGGCTGGGCGGCATGGATCCGCCGCAGGAGCTCGGCCAGAAGCTGGGCCATTTGCAGTTGCGTCTCGGCTGAGAGGCTCGGCCACGGCCGAGGCGAGGACGCGATCTTTAGGTTCGAGGGAAGGCGCTGTGCCATCGGGGATCACCTTCTGTGCGGACGCGGTGATCATGGTGGACAAATGCTGCGCCAGTGGGAGCAGGGTGCGCACACTCACAAGCAGGCCGTCCTCAGCTCCTGACGGGCCCCCACTTGGACAGTCTTCGGCCAGGTCGGTGATGGAGCGGCGGAGGGAACGCCGGCGGCCGTCCGGCAGCGCAATCACGACAAAGGATGGCCCGCGTGCGGAGTGCAGGGAAACGAGTTCAAACTGCTGTCCGCTCAGCGCGTGTCGGGGATCGATGACCGTCACATGAGACACGACCCAGTCAAGGATCGGGGTGTTCTGCGGTGTTCGGGGATCCTACTCTCGGCGACGCGATCCTGGATCGCGTCATTCACAATGCGCATCGGATTGAACTCAAGGGCGACAGCCTGCGCCGCCGGAGCGGCGACAGGAGTGTGGCCTGATCCGATCGACCTTTGATCGCCGGCGCCGGGCTTGACCCAACGCCTGTTTCCAGACCACCTTACAACTGCCAGCGGTACTGACCGCTTCATTCCCGCTCAGCGGACCGCCAGGTCAACGTTGACGGTGATCACGATCACCAGAACGAGTGATCATGATCGTGTGGAAGCACTGATCACCATCCCTGGAATGCGCACTCAGGCGCTGCCGCCGGGCTCGGGCCTGCATGTTGGCAGTCACATGGAAGTAGCCTTGGTAAAGCGGCTCCTCATCGTGCATCCAGTTGCGGGAGATCTCGCGTGAGAGGGTCGAGGGATGGGGAGGCGACGCTGCGCCACCAGAAGCGCTTTGAGAGCCGGGCCCGGGCGGCTCGCCTGCGCCATGACGCTCATGTCGAGGATGTTGACTTCAGGGCGGCGCGCGGTCTCAATCGCGGGCTCTTCTTCAAGCTGTCCGGCTGCAACGGATCCGTGAGCGACGCGGGCTCCTGCTGACCGGACCAGCTGGGGTCGGAAAAAGCGGGCTCGCGTGTGCGTTGGGTCAGAAGGCCTGCCGGGAGGACTTCACGGTGGTGTATCACCGCACCCAGGCTGTTTGCGGCGCTCGCTCTGGCGCGGGGAACCAGCCGCTACGCACGGATGCTCAAGGCGCTGGCCCGCGCGGACCTGCTCATTCTCGATGATTGGGGCCCCGAGAAGCTCGATGACGATCAGCAGCGGGCTGCTGGAGATCGTCGAGGACCGCTATGAGCGGCGCTCCACCATCGTCACAAGCCAGATCCCGGTCGATCGCTGTATGAGATCATCGGCAATGGTCGGATTTAACTCTCCGGCGAGAACCTGTGCAAGCAGCGCTTCCCGGCCGCCGTATCATCGCCCGATTGACGACCGGCCAATCCCAATCCACCATCTCCCACAACCCAGGGTCAGACGAGGAGAGGGCCCGGCTTCAGATCGGAACGCTGCCCGGAATAAAATCGGAATAGGTGACCGGCTTCATCTTGGAATAAGCGTCCGGGTTCATCGGAATTCACAAGAAGGGAGAGGCCGGGTATGTATTCGGCCCCGGCCTCTCCCCGCCCGGGTCATGCGTTCAGCAGGCACCACCGCCAGGCCAAGGGACGATAGTAGGCTGCAAGTCGCCCTGCAGCAGCGCAATAGCCGTACCTCGGCCGAGATCACTTTATTCCTAAAGGATCTTTGATGATCCTCGGATTGCGATCTAGTAGCACGAGCAGGATCCGCGCTGGCCCTGAATTGCCTGGACTGCCTCGGGCGGCTTGCCAATGTATTCCGGGTTCGGTTTGCCTCTCGACATGTCATCTCCTGCTTGTGGTCAGCTGTTGGACGAACCGGACAAGATGAGCGTTGCAGACGGCCTCTGCGGTCTCGACCTGGCGCATCTTGCGGTCGAAGGTGGCCCAGCGCATGCCCTTGGGCTTGTTGGTGGGATCGCCAATGCCGCCGTCCGCTCGGAGATGGTGCCGGCGCTTGAATGCCGATTGATGGCCCGGTCATTGGGGCTTTGGCGCCGGGAGCGGTAGGCGAGGGAGGGCCTTGCGGGAGGCAAAGATCCCGCTTCCGCTGGGCTTGTAGACCTTGAAGACGAGATCCCCACGCTGGGGGCAAACCCACCACCAGCGGTGGCCTCCGAAGGGTTGGGGTGTGGTGGCCAGCTGTACAGCGTAGTCGCGATGGGTCTTCTCACCGGTCCAATGGTTCGTGGTGGTGTAGCGCAGATAGACCCAGCCGGACTCCTCGTCCATGTGAGCCTCATAGCCGATGCTGGCTCTCTGCTTACCACTGTAGGTATCGGTCCAGGTCAGTGAGCCCGTCACCCTTGCCCCTCGCCGGAAGGAGCCGTTGCGGATGAGGTGATGGAGGTCGAGCTTCAGGGCGTCCTCGACCGTGGGTCTTCCGCCGTAGTTGCCGCTGCCTGTGCCGCCCATGTGCCTCCGCGAGATTTTACGAAAATCCGTGTTGATCTTTGATTTCTTAGTGAATTTGCAGCAAGCTGAAACCGTTGTTGGACAAGGATTTGAGGGCCAAAACGGGCTTTCCGCCTGATCCCTTTTGTTAGCGCCTTTCGGCTCTGACGGCGAGGCTGTCGGAGGCACCACAACGTTAAGGTCTTGGCTGCATTTAGCCGCCGAACTTAGTTATGTGGGGATTGTTCTGCCTATGTTCAAGAGCTTGGCCGCAACAGGAAAGTCGCCCTTTTGCTGTTCGCCGATGTCCGCAGGGGGCCCGGAAGGGGTGGGCCCCTTCCAGTAAAAAGCGCAACAAAGTTCATATAGGTGGAGCTAGAAGCGCCCTCTGCGCTCGTACTCCCGCCTGAGGTCATCGAGCTTCCGAGTCAGGCTCTTGATGACTCGTGTGACATCCCGGACATCCTTACGGGTAACTGAGCCAGTTTGGTCAGGAGGAGACAGAGATGGGCTGGCCTCACGTTTCGCGTCTGGACAATCGGGCAGGCCGTCCCACTGGTAGCGCAGTCTGAGAGTGTCCTTGAGCCGAAAGTAGGTGCATCCGCCGTCGGGATCACGCCAGAGAGATGGAGCGTCTTGGGCAACGGGGGCAGCGACGAGGATGCTGATAATGAGAAGCGCAATTCACATCGTCCCAGCATGAACCGGAGCATAGCACCTGTTGACCCGCCTCAGAGGAGATAGAGCGTGCGGCCTCAGTCCTGTTTCTCGTTCGAAGGCTGTCCTTCGGATGCCGCAACACGAGCAAGCTCTTCCCGGATCACCTGAGCCGTCTTGGGTCCAATCCCGATGAGCCATTCGAGGCGGTCCGCAACCGCCATGAGCTGGCCAAGGGTGGTAATGCCTTCAGCTTGGAGGCTGTTCCAAGCCGTCAGGGGGAGACGGAGATCTCTGATCGGGCCTTCCCAGCGTTCATGGTAGTGGCTTGGCATCTGCTTTCCTCTCGACTTGGGTCACAACGGCCTAGCTTGAGGTCTGCTGGTCCTGAGCGTTGGCAACGCGAGACTGGTTGCTGCCGAGAGCTCGTGTCTTGAGACACCTGCCCCCGCGCTTCATTCCCTGGTGCGATGAAAATTGCAGGCCGGCTCAACGGTCCCGGCTCATGACCCATTTTGGATGTTTTCACGGTTCTCTAGAGCCTTTTCCGGCTATTCTGAGTCAGATGGGATTCCACTCTGAGCCCTGATGTGGCCTGGTGGCTTCCAGGCATGGAGGCCCGGCATGGCACGCGCTTACAGTCAGGATCTGCGGAACCGCGTGATCAAGACAGTCCTGGGTGGCGTCTCAGTGCGGCAGGCGGCCGCTCGCTATGGGGTTGGCATCTCAACCGCCATCCTGTGGGTGCGCCGCGCTCGATCCGGCGAACTGGCCGCCCGCCGGCAGGGTCAACCCAAGGGCTCCAAGCTCGATGCGCATGCGGCCTTTCTGCTGGAGCTGATTGACGCCTCCTCGCATATCAGCCTTCACGAGATGCGGGCCCGCTTGAGGGAGGAGTGCGGCGTCTGCGCCGGCATCGGCACGCTCTGACGCTTCTGCCACGCACGGCAATCACGGTCAAAAAAACCGCGCACGCCTGTGAGCGCGACCGGCCCGACGTCAGAGCCGCGCGGGAGGCCTGGTTTGATGGGCAGCTTGATCTCGACCCGGAGCGGCCGGTGTTCATTGACGAGACCAGCGCGTCTACCAAGATGGCGCGCCTGTACGGACGCTGCGCGCGGGGGCAGCGCCTGCGGGTCGGCATTCCACATGGGCACTGGAAGACCACCACCTTTGTGGCAGGTTTGCGCCTGAGCGGGTTTACCGCGCCCATGGTGCTCTGGATGGGCCAATGACCGGCCCGTGGTTTGCCGCTTATGTCGAGCAGATCCTTGTGCCGACACTGCGGCCGGGCGACGTGGTAATCCTGGACAACCTGTCGCCACACAAGAGTGCGACCGTGCGGGAGCTTGTTGCGGCAACAGGTGCCACGTTGAAGCGCCTGCCGCCGTACTTCAACCCGATTGAACAGGCCTTCGCCAAGATCAAGGCGCACCTGCGCAAGGCAGCAGCTCGCACGAAGGAAGTGCTGTGACAGACCATTGGCGAATTGCTGGACGAGTTCTCGCCCGAAGAACGCGCCAACTACTTCAGGGCCGCTGGATATGAACCGGAGTAAGCGGAAATGGCTCTAGGACCGAAGCTTGACACCTCCTCCGATCCTGTAACATTAACAGCAATGGACGATGTAGTTTTAGTTGCAAACGGGAGGCGCTCAACATGGCTCAAGGTAAGTTCGTCGCCTACTACCGGGTCAGCACGGCCAAGCAGGGACGCTTTGGCCTTGGGCTGGAGGCGCAACAGGAGGCGGTGCGGTCTTACCTCAATGGCGGCAGCTGGCAACTCGGGGCCGAGGTGGTGGAGGTCGAGAGCGGTAAGCGCAACGACCGGCCCAAGCTGGCCGAGGCGCTCCGGCTGTGCCGTCTGCACGGCGCGACCCTCATCATCGCCAAGCTAGATCGGCTGGCCCGCAACGTGGCCTTCATCTCCAACCTGATGGAAAGCGGTGTGGAGTTCACTGCGGTGGACTTTCCCCAGGCGAACCGCCTGACGGTTCACATCCTGGCGGCTGCGGCCGAGCATGAGGCCAAGGCCATTTCGACCCGTACGAGGGACGCCCTTGCCGATGCCAAGGCCCGAGGGAAGAGGCTTGGAGGGGATCGCGGCAACCTGCCTGCGGTGGCCAAGGCCGGAGCCGAGGCGAGTGTGGCGGCCCGTATCGAGAAGGCCAACAGCCGGGCCTCTGATCTTGTACCCATCATCGAGGAGCTGAAAGGCTCCGGAGCTGTCTCGCTCCGGCAGATCGCGGCTGGATTGAATACCAAGGGCATCAAGACGGCACGCGGTGGCGCGTGGAGCGCCGCGCAGGTGCAGCGGGTGCTGAAGCGGGTTTAAGCCGCTTCTGTACCTTCTCTGGAGGGTTCTGAAGGGCGCGAGGCTTGAATACTGCGCTCGTGCTGCCGCCTTCGGAAGGCCAGCAGCAGGCCTGCTAGGAGGAGCAAGAAGCTTCCACCGAATGGCATACTGACAAGTGCAAGGAATGCTCCATAAGGCCAGAGCAAGGCAAATGTAACAAAACCACCTATTGAGGCAGCGACAAGCAGCAACATCATTGGAATCCCCACAATTATAGTTAAGATTATGATGATACAAAGTATTTATTTTAGTTTTTCTGTGGTAGCATACTAAGTTGACTGTCGCATTGTATGCAAACGCCTTTATATGATGTGACTGACGTTTTGAATTTATTCGCCATTTCGGAATAAGATCTCTAAGAATTTTTTAAGTGATTGAATAAATGGCTAAGGAGATTGATGATACGTCATTGACGTATTCTCCCTGCATCATAAGCAACGAGTACGACGCCCTCATGGATGCCTTGACCGCTATCTTGGCTGATCCCGCCAGCTCTGATCTGCCGGTCCGATCTGTCATTGACGTACAAGCCATTAGGAAGAAGACTGGTCTGACCCAAGCGGCTTTTGCCAGCCGGATCGGCGTTCCTGTCGCGACCCTGCGCAACTGGGAGCAAGGCCATCGCTCTCCAACGGGACCAGCCCGGGTGCTATTGGCGCTACTGGATCGTAATCCAAGGATCGTCGAGGAGACCTTACGAGGCCAACGGTCCAAGTATCAGCCAGCCAGCCGACGCCACCATGGACGGCGGGCTTCTGCTGCCCTCGCCTCCATGGTTGCACGCAAATCGGAGATCTGCTGCTCAAGACCACGGACTGCTTCCTGCTGCTCGCTCATCTGATGCGCTCGGCGAGGTGTTGCTCGACCCGTTCCTGTAACCGATCCGCCCTCCCCCGCTCGCTGAATGCTAAGGAGAGGTTTCTGGTTTTGCGGGCGATGGAGGTTCTGCCGCTGGTGGTGTGAGTTTCCCCTCTAGGGCACGAAGTAATAATGCTTCACGACTTAGAAGTGCACTACTGTGTACGGGTTGCAATGGCAGGATGTAGGGACCTTGACCTGGGTTGCGTTGGTTCAGAAAATTCTCAAGATTATCACGGAGTGGCTTATCTGCGATGAGGCCGGATTTGAGCAAGAAATCGAGGTTTACGGCTGCTTTATCAGGATCAACAGTCTTAATTACCTCAAGAATACGTTCGGATTCAGCCTTGTTTTGCTCAAACGCGATCTGAGCGTTATTGTTAATCAAAGCAACCACAGCATTGCCAGCTACTGCTATTGCAGCAGTAGTCAGCGCCAATACAAGTGGAATTCTCCGCCCATTCTTCCTCTGTTGAGCGATACTGGCATCAAGTTCACGGCGTTTCAGTTCGTGTTCTCGCTCTCTGTCCTCTGCCTCCCGCTCTCTGAGCGCGATTTCTCGTTTTCTGAGCCGGAGATCAGCCTTCCATCGTTCTTGCTTAGATGCAGGATCTGTTGAGTCAGGGTGCGAGTTCAGCATCGTTATCCCAGAACATGATGACGGAAGTTTCAGGTGTCGTTCGCGGAGATGCAAGTTCAAAGGTTTTCAGGATGGGATGTTCGGCCAGACGCCGCCGTGGCCGCGCCTTCCACTCCGCAAGCTCGGACCGTGCCTTGTTGGCCTCCGCTCCCACCCGTTCCCGGAGTTGCTTCAACTCCGCCAAGTGCTGTTCCTGCATAGCCATGAGTTGGGCCTTTGCACTGGCCAGAGCGGCTTGGGCGATTGCCGCGTCTCGTTCGGCATTTGCCCTCCCCTTCTCGGCTTCGATCAGCCGCTCCGTCATCGCCGATAGCTGGGCCGTGAGCTGAGGGATAATTTCAACCAATGCATCTATGTCGTTGGTATGGTGGGTTCAAGTGATGAGCGCAACCGCTTTGGCCAGCTGGGATACGGCATGCCATTGAAGTAACTTGAGGTCGCGTCTTGCCGACCAGAAAGGCGGCTGCTGCGGTGACTGATCTCCTTCTCGGTCATCGGAGACCCGTGCTCACATGTCATCTCCGCACGATCTTCGGGAAGCCAATTGACCTACTCTTGCAGGCGGAACAGAGCGGTTCGAATCGTGCTTCCTTCCCGCTCATCAACGACAAGATACGTGTACTCATCGGATTTTATTGTCCAAAGCGATGTTCGACCAGGCGACGGCTTCTTAAGCCAAATTCATGGCAATCGTGTCTTCAGGAGCAGCCTTCAGGTTGATTGAACTCACTGGCTGTTCATTCGGGAACATTACGCTACAATCCGTCCTCTCGGCTAACGGGATTGCTCTGCGCGGATGGCATCTGCGCAACAGCGTACTCAAAATGTGCAGCGTGACGAGAGAACAGGCATTCACCGTTTTGAAGTGAGATTTCCTCATGATCGAAAACGGATAGAATTGAACCGCGGCATTACACAATCTCGACCTGGGAAAGGTCGCCACGCTCGCAGGCAACCAGAACACGTTCGCGCAAATCGGGAGAATAGGGCTGGGGCATGGCTTGCCTCCCGGGCCATATCCCAATCAACGCACAGACCACCCGAAGGGATTCAAGCCCAGATCAAAAGCGCTTTAATTGCACAATCAGCCGTGGAAGCGGGAGATTCGGCAATGCTAACATTTTCTAAAAGCCGGGTTCCCTGCTCGTGCGCCGTCTTCTCGCTGTAGCCAGCACGTCTGGCTGCCGCTGGGGCGTTCAGGTCCACGAGGTATTCCTCGACGAACCGCTTCTGCTCCTCGGCCAAAGCCATGTGAGGATTCACAAATGTTAGAGGAACAGCATCAGACGGCGTCACAGGCCGGCTTCTGTAGCGGATAATCCAGAAGAGGATTCGACTCTTCGATGAGGATCGGGATCCTAGGTCGCCTACTCAGCCGAGGGGTAGCCATGAGTGATGATGATCCTGCTCCATGGGGGCCCGAGCCTCCGCGCCCGAACGATGCATCTGCGGTCATCTTCAGGTGGCTCGGGTTGATTAGTGGGCTTGTTCTCTGCGCTGTGCTTATCTTCTACTTCTTAGACTGATATCGGCCGTATCCGGCGGTTCAGAGCTCTACCCGAGCCTCAGCGAGTATGTCCGTCTGGGAGGCAAGCCAGCCCATGAGGACTTTATCGTCTGCCGTCTTCATGATGATATACGGCAGGATCTCGGCCGCTTGGCCGGGCTATGCCTCGGCAAAGGCGCGGGTGTGCTAGTTCCAGAATGCGGATGCCGGCAGCGCTGGGTCCCCCTCGCCTTTGCAGATCCACATGTCCTTGCCATTCCAACCAGCGCGAGCAACGCGCTAGCCAGCCTTCATGGCTCCGATGGCTTCACCGAAGTTCATCCTAGTGCTCCTTTGCGCAATCAGGTCCAGCTAGGGACACCCATTGGAGGAACTTGTCCCCACATAGCGCCTATGGTTAATGCTAAGTTATGAAAGAGCCCACGACATCTCACCCAGCCAATGACTTCATCGCTCAAATTCGCAGCGTCGCAGTACTGCTTGGTGCAATGGCACTCCTGAGTATTGCGTTCAACTCAGTGCCCTTGTGAAATAAGGGTTTGGGAGACCTTGTCGTCTCGGTAAATCTCAGAAGAATCCCTTGCCGGCATGGTTCTTGAAGGCCTTCGCCCGGCGGTCGTAGGCCTTGAGGGTTTTGACTTCCCGATGATATCCATCACCTTCAGCAGGTCGGCTCCCGCCTCGAGGGCTGAGGTAACGAAGCCGGCGCGCAGCGAGTGACCGGAGAAGGTTTCCGGGTCGAGGCCTGCGGCCTTCGCGTAGCGCTTTACGATGTCAGCGACGGAGCCTTCGGAGAGGCGTTCGCCAGTTGACCGCCCGCCCTTGCGGATTGACCGAAAGACCGGGCCGGCTTCCACGGCTGCGGAGCGGAGCCAATCCTCCAGCGCTTCTACCGGCTTGAGCTTCGAGCCCCGCGGCACCGCGACCTGATGGCCCTCGCCCTCTTGGTCCGTCTTGGACTTGCGGATGTGAACGATGATGCCTTCCGGCATGTGCTCCAAGTCCACCACGTCGAGGGCGACCAGCTCGGAGCGGCGGAGCGCGGCGGCGAAGCCGAGGAGGAGCAGCGCTCGATCGCGCATGCCCTGAAGGTTATCAGGGATCCGCCGCACCATTCTTGCGATGACCGTTGCCGTTGCCGGATCTTTGCGATTCACGGCTGCCCCAATGCGGCGGCAGATCCCCCGGAGCACGGCCTTGACCGGCTCCGAATTCGTTGGCGGCTCGAATCCTTTCGCCCGGTGCACGTAGCCGATGGTAACTGCACGGCGGTTGATGGTCGAAGCCTTCAGTCCTCTGTCGGCGAGCTGGGCGAGGTAGGCGGCCGTCGTCTCGATTGTCGCCGGAAGCGCCGAGGCCTGCACGTTCTCGCACCAGGTGTGAAAATCGCGAAAGTCGGAGAGATCCGCCCGCCGGGTGGCATCAGCCTTCTCCGACTGGGCGTACTCCGCGGCCGACCTCAGTGCATCCGTGAGTGTCGGCGTGTTGTCTGCCGGCGCGACCGGTACCGGCAGAGAGGTCATGCATAATTCCGTGCATATTTTGAGGGACATTTTGGAAAGCCGAAGCCCATGCCCGACTTTGGCAGCTGGAACGGTATTGCTGCCCTTTGGTGTGAACCGTATTCAAAAGGCTGCTCTTCTGGCGGAGTATGACCTTATTCAACCCTGCATTATTCTTAGTTTCGGGCTGAGATATCAGGGGGCAAGTATGACTGACCGTGCGTGGATCGATGACTTTATCCAGGAAGTGAAGAAACTGGCTTACGATATTCCGCCACCCAATCCCTATACAGCCATGTTGCTATCTCACTGCCTCGAGGCAGAACGACGCTTGGTAGAAGAGCATTCCGAAACTGAGAACGCATGGTTCCAAGGTAATTACCCACGCCCTTGTCATCAGGCGCAATTCCTGAATCCATGGGGCCATGGATCGCACTGATTTGCAGCGCCTGACGAAGGAAGAGCTGATCGAACTGGTGCTGCGGCTGCAGCGGCC
>NZ_JBVVAK010000170.1:0-15669 GCF_055792825.1 Microvirga sp. GN3 | reverse complement strand
CCCGAGACAGTGCTATGGCCGGCTGCGCAACCCCGGCCAACTCCGCCGGCCACCCCAGCCGTAGCGCCACGACCGATCATGCACTAACATTGACACCGGACCACCTCGTGGGGGCTGGCCATGATCCCCAATGGGTCGGAAGGTCCGCTCACGATCACACATCAGAACTCCGGAGAAGGTCAGCCCCGTGCCAGGAGCTGACCTTCACGATCTCTGTCACTCACACTTTACTGAAAGATCTGCACGAACACGGCGCCGGAATCACTCAGGGTCACAGGTTTACGCAGATTCTCTGGATGCGATGGTCGGCGGTGCTGCTGTGGTTCCGCCACAGCCTTTCAATGGTCCATTCCGATCTCAGCGATGCTCGTCCGGAGCCAAGCGTGAAAGGGATCGTTCTGGTTCTTCTCATGCCAAACCATCAGCGTATCGATCGCAGGCAGCGGGAAGGGAAGCTCCGAGATCGTGAGAGGATAGGCTTCACTGTACCTCATCGCGAGGCTGAAGGGACAGGTGAGGAGATAATCGGTACCGACCAATATCTGAGCCGGCGTGAGGAAGTTCCCGACCCGCACAGCGATGGCACGCTGCATCTTCTCTGACTGCAAGAACTGGTCGACCGGCGCGAACACCCCGGGGGGTACCTCGATCTGAAGGTGTCTTGCCTTCAGGTAATCATCGAGGCTCCTCGGCGACGCAAGGTAGGAATTGTCCCGGTCGCAGACGCAGACAAAGCGATCGCTGAAGATCGTGCGTTGGCGAAACCCGGCGGGAAGATCCGCAAAGTAGGCAGCAATCGCGACATCAAAATCGCCGGATTCCAGCTCTGCCTTGGGGAAGCCGCCGGCGAGCGATCGGGTCTCGAAGCGAAGTCCCGGGGCGAGATTCTGTGCCCGTCTCATCAGGGTCGGGATTGCCCGCGTCTCGAAATAGGTGGTTGAGGCGATGACGACCCTGCGTTCGAGACGGGCGAGATCAAGGTCCTCGCCGCCATACAGCGCCTGCGCGTGGTCGAGAAGGTTTCGCACCTTCGGGAGGAGCTTTTCAAGGCGTCGTGTCGCGATGAGACCTCGCTGACCGCGAACGAACAGGGGATCGTCGAACTGCGCACGCAGCCGTGCAAGCGCATGACTCAGCGCCGGCTGGCTGAGGCCGAGGCGCTCTGAGGCCTTCGTCAGGCTGAGCTCTTCGCCAAGGACAAGCAGGATGCCGAGGAGATTCAGGTCTTTGGTTCTGATATTCATTATTCGAATATCATAAATAAGATCGTTCGATTGGGCAAATATGAGCGTCTGCGGCACAAGGAGGACGTCACCCCGGCCAAGGAGGTCATGATGATCAATCTTGTGGATGCCGCCCGGACCCTGATCCCGGCAGCAGTGCCGGGGCTGGCCCTGGCTGGTCCGTCGACCGCATTCGCCGCGGGCAACGAGACCACTCTGAGAAATGCGGGCGACATGAAATGGGAGCTGATGCTTCCCGAGCTCGGCAAGGACTCGCCGCGTTACACGATCCTGCGGGTCGATCCGAAGACCAATGCCACGACGCTGATGATCGAATTCCCGACAGCGATTCACATCCCAAGGCACACGCACGACAAGAGCGAGACGCACTTCCTTCTGAAGGGCTCACACATCTTCGGCCACGAGGGGAAGCTCTTCCACGTCAACGAGGGCGGCTATTTCTACATGGACGGCGGCATGGCGCACGAAGCGTGGGTGCCCGCGGGCGCAAAGGCGATCATCGTGCTCGAGGATGGCCGGAAGGTCGACTGGACCGAAGGAGCCCCTACCGCTGCCGACCTCGGCAAGGGAACGCCGCCTTCGCAGTGATCGCTCTTCGATCCTTCTTCCATGGAGCATGACATGACCAACCTTCTGAACATCCTTGCCATCACCACGGCCGTGCGCGGCACGGAGGATCGCCTCCGTGCGGCGCAGGAGATCCTCGTCGCCGAAACCGTGAAGGAGCCGGGCTGCCTACGCTATGAGCTCAACCAGTCCCTCGACGACGGGCGCATCCTGATCTTCGTTGAAAGCTGGGCCAGCGAGGAGGCTTGGCGCGCGCACATGGAGGGCGCCGCGATGAAGCCCTTCCAGATGAGCGGGGCGCCGAACCTGATTGCCGACTTCCAGCTCTACCGCCTGACGCCGGTGGCTCACGGACAGGCCGACAAGGTGGCGTGAAGTAACGCTCCCTGCCCCGCCAATCCCGGTCTGCCAAGGCGCCAGATCGGAAAGGATTGCATCATGCCAAAAGTTATTGAGCGTAAGAAGCTGGTGGAAGCCGCCCCCCATGCGGCTTTCAAACTGGACGAGATCATCAAAAGCTTCCCCGACACTGCCGACACGCTGCTGGTCGACCATCGGCTGACCGACGAGGACGAGGCAAGCGCACGTGTCTTTCGTGTCTATCAGCCGACCCCGGCGCATTATCACGCGACCTGCGACGAGTACCTGATCGTCCTGTCGGGGCGTGCGAGGTTCTTCCTGGGTGACCGCGAGCCGTTCGAGGTCGGCCCGGGCGAAATGCTCTTCTTCAAGAAACTCACCGTCCACGGAATGCCCGAGATCCTCGAGCATCCGCTCTTCATGGTGTCGGTCGACACGCCCCGCCGGGACCCCGGCGACATCATCTTCGTCGATCCGTCGGAAGGCACGCCTGCAAGCTTTGTGAGGGCATGGGGATGATCATTGCGATCAAATCCTCTCGCCTCACCTGATGGGTGTGCCGTCAGTCGTGTGGGCCCATGCGCCCGGACGGGACCGCTGCCCCGACCCATTTCTCCCGAAAGGACAATGACCATGAGCCCCCTGTTCGAACCCTTTGCCATGGGCCGGCACAGGCTTGCCAACCGCATCGCGATGGCGCCGATGACGCGTGCCCGGAATCCGAACGGCGTTCCCGACGAACTCACCGCCACCTATTACCGGCAACGCGCATCCGCCGGCCTGATTGTCACGGAAGGCACGCCGATCTCTGCGACGGCTGAAGGCTTCTTGTTCATCCCCGGCCTCTATCGTGCCGATCAGGTCGCGGGCTGGCGCAAGGTGACCGAGGCCGTTCATGCGGAAGGCGGCACCATCTTCACCCAGCTCTGGCATGTCGGCCGCGTCAGCCATGTCTCGAACCAGCCGGGTGGCATTGCACCGGTCAGCTCCACCAACCGGATCGCCAGGAACGCGCAGGCCTGGGGACTGACCGAGGACGGTATGCCGGGTGCTGTCGACGTCTCCAGGCCTCGCGCGCTCACCACGGAGGAAGTGCGCGGCGTGATCGCTGATTTTGCGCGGGCTGCCACAAATGCTGTGGAGGCGAGCTTTGACGGGGTCGAGCTGCACGGCGCCAACGGCTATCTGATCGAGCAGTTCCTGAACCCTACCGTCAACGACCGCACCGACGCCTATCGCGGCGACACGCTGGAAGGCCGCACCCGCTTCATGCTGGAGGCCATCGACGCGGTCATTGCCCGGATCGGGGCGGAGCGCACCGCCATCCGGCTGTCACCCTACGGTGGCCTGTTCGATATGGCCCATTATCCTGAGATTGAGGAAACCTATCTCTTCCTCACCGACGAGCTGAGCAAGCGCAACGTCGCCTATGTCCATCTGATGGATCAGAAGTCGCGCGGCAGCTCGGCGATTCCGGCCGAGTTCCTGACGAAGTTCCGCGCCCGTTTCAAGGGCGTGCTGATCCTGGCGGGCGGCATGACGCGTGCCCGGGCCGAAGAGTTGATCGCCGAGGGACAGATCGACATCGCGGCGTTTGGCGAGCCGTTCATCGCCAATCCCGATCTGGTCGAGCGCCTGAGGAACAACTGGCCGCTCGCTCCCGCCAATCGCGCCCTTCATTATGGCGGTGGCGCACAAGGGTATACCGACTATCCACCCTATGACGACAGGGCCGCGGCCTGACGATCTGCGCCAAGCCGGTCCGCTGCTCGTGATCTGCTGGCCGTGCGAGCCGCGCACAATCGACAGCCCCCCGGCATCTGCCAGGACGACCATCCTGCACGATCCGGCTGGGACGGTCCCTCACTTCGGAGAAGAATGATGAAACTCATCCACACGCTCGCCATTGCGCTCGCCCTCGGCGTCGGCATCGCGAATGCCCATGCCGGCAATGTGCTGGTCGTCCTCTCGGACTCTGACCACCTCGATCTCAAGGATGGCAAGGTCTTCCAGACAGGCTTCTACCTCAACGAGCTGATGCAGCCGGTTAAGGCCCTGCTCAGCGCCGGGCACCAAGTCACGTTCGCAACGCCAAGGGGCTCCGCACCCACCTTGGACAGGTCGTCGGTAGACAGGATGTATTTCGGCGGTGACGAGGCCGCGATGCAGGAAAGCATTGCATTGCTCGGCGAACTGGGGCTCACCTCGAGCAGCAATTCGCCGGTGATCAGCCTGGCCCGTGTCGAACAGATCGGCTACGACCATTTCGAGGCCGTCTATGTCCCCGGCGGCCATGCACCGATGCAGGACCTTCTGGTCAGCCCGGAGCTGGGCAAGTTGCTGACCGATTTCCATACGAACGGTAAGACAACGGCGCTGGCCTGCCATGGTCCGATCGCCCTGCTCTCGACCTTACCCGACGCGCAGGGGTTCACCAGGCAGCTTGAAACGCGAGGCGGCATTCAGCAGAGGCCGGACTGGATCTATGCCGGATACAAGCTCACGGTCATCAGCAATCAGGAAGAGGAAATAGCGAAGGGACTGCTGAACGGCGGCTCGATGAAGTTCTACCCGCAGACAGCGCTGGAACAAGCCGGAGCAACCTTCGTCAGCAACCAGGTGCCATTTACGGCGCATGTGGTGACCGATCGCGAGCTGATCACCGGACAGAACCCGGCCTCGGCGCCTGAGGTCGCCAAGGAACTGCTGAAGCGGCTGAAATAAGCTGGCTTCGGCAACTGGTAGAAACAGGATTCAACAATGACCAAAGTGAATATCGGGATCATCGGCACGGGGTTCATTGCGACTATCCTTGCCCCGGCGATCCAATCCTCCGGGAATGCGCGGCTTGCGGCGGTTTCAAGCCGAACGCTCGCGAAGGCCGAGGACTTCGTTGCCCATTATCCGGGCGTGGACGCTGTCGAGGGCGCAGAGAGGCTGATCGAGCGTGCCGATGTCGACGCCGTCTACGTCGCGACCCCCACAGCCGTGAAGGACGAGATGGCCAGCAGGGCACTTGCCGTCGGCAAGCACGTACTCATCGAAAAGCCGCTGCATTCGAGGGAATCGTTTGAACGCCTTTCGGCACTGGCCCGCGAGAAAGGGCTGGTGCTGATGGACGCCACCCACTTCGTCCATCACCCGCGCACGCACGCGATGCACGAGCGTCTCGCCGAACTGATCGGCCCCACCCGATCGCTACACACCATGTTCTACTTCCCGTTCTCGGACCGCAGCAACATCCGTTTCGATCCAGTCGACGAGCCGATGGGTGCCGTGGGCGACATGGCGTGGTACTCGATGCGGGCGGTCGTCGAATATCTCGCACCGAACGCTCTGGAAGACATCAAGGTCTTTGCCGAGCGGGATCTCCAGTCGGGCGCAATCGTTCGTGCAACGGGTGCCCTGAAATTCGACAGTGACAGAACCTCGACATTCGATGTCGGCTATACCGCCGGGACAGCGGTCATGGACCTCACCGTTGCAGGGACATCCGGCATCCTGTCCCAGGACGACTTCGTTCTGGATTGGCAGAGTGGTTTCGGTTTCGACAACCCCGATATTCCGACGGGCATGATCCATCGATCCGGCATGGCGACGAGGAAGGAGTTCGTCTTCATTGAGACACCGGGCCGGAAGCCGCAGCACACCCAGATGGTCGAAAACTTCGCCGATCTGATTGTGAGACAGGATACGACCCATCGCGAAGAATGGCTGCGGGCAACCGCCATGACCCAGGGGTTACTCGATGCGATCTGGCACGATATTCAATCGAAGTCCTGATTGAAGTTCCCGCCGTTCCGCACCCTTCGGGCGCCAGCGCTTTCGAGAGTCGAGCGGCCCATCCGGGCGCGCTGTGCGGAAAAGTGAATCCGGTCTTCCGTATGATATGATGCGCCATACCGGAAAACGAGCATCGGGCCCAGGAGTGCACTCCACTGATGGGTCCGATGCCACAGGCGGCAGGTCCTCGTCGGCCATACGGTCTGCCCTACCGATCAAGGGCCGGAGCGCGCGCCAGCCCCTGCATAGGTGCCGAGGCCGTCCACCAGGGCGTCAAACACCGCCCGGCACCGCGGACTGGACTTCAAATCCTCGTGCATCACGATCCAAGTGCCAAGATCGAGCCTGAACCCATTGGCGAGAACCCGAACCAGGTTGGCATCCCGGCTGGCCAGCGGAACCTGACACACTCCGATTCCGAATCCCGCCCGGATAGCGGCGAGTTGGGCGAGATCGCTGTCGGCCTTCAATGCGAAGCCGGCGCGATCGAAGCCGCTGACGCGCTTGAGCATGCTTCGGATCACCGGCGTCTCTTGGTCGAAGCCGATCAGGTCGTGATCGCGAAGGTCGTCAAGGGTGGAGGGAATGCCCTGGCGGTCCAGGTAGCGTTTGTGCGCATGAAGTCCAAGCGTGATCGACCCGACATGGCGCGCCACAAGGGCGTCGTGCACAGGCTCGACCATCCGGACCGCAATGTCGGCCGCGCGCTGGAGAAGATCATCAAGGCTGTTCGACAGGACAAGCTCGATGACGAGTTCGGGATGCCGCGTCCGCAGCGCCGCCAGGATCGGCGGCAGCACCTCGACACCGATTACCTCGCTGGCGCTGATCCGAACCGCTCCCCGGATCGCGGCACCATGCCCTGAAGCTGCCCGCAACAGAGCCGCCGAGGTAGAGGCCAGCGTTTCGGCGTAGGGCCGCAGTTCGAGCGCCGCTTCCGTCGGCGCCAATCCCCGTTGCGACCGGATGAAGAGATCGTAGCCGACCGCGGCCTCAAGCGCATCGATGTGACGCGCCACCGTCGGCTGCGTGAGCCCGAGCGTCCGCGCTGCGCCGGAGAGTGAACTCTCGGTCAGCACAGCGAGGAAGGTCCGGTAAAGATCCCAGCTTGGTTCAAGAGCATTCATCGATTTCAGTATAGCGACCCCACGCATTTCCACAATTTCGTTGTGAGCCTCTCCATTGCATCTTGTCCCTGTCCACGAACACGGGAGGACGAGATGGAAGAGAAGACGGCTTTGGTGCTTGGCGCGACCGGAGGCATCGGCGGGGAGGTTGCGCGTCGCCTCAAACGGCGCGGATGGGCCGTCCGCGCCCTGCATCGCGATCCGGCCAAGGCGGGTTCACGTGATGGTCTCACTTGGATGCAAGGTGATGCGATGGTGGCATCAGACGTCGCCGCAGCGGCGGAGGGCACTTTGCTCATCGTGCATGCCGTCAACCCGCCGGGCTACCGGAACTGGGGTGATGTCGTGTTGCCGATGCTGGACAATACCATCGCGGCCGCGCGCCGGAACGAGGCCCGCATCCTCCTTCCGGGAACTATCTACAACTACGGCCCGGACGCACTTCCCATCCTGGACGAGCATTCGGCACAGCAGCCGGTCACCCGCAAGGGCCGCATCCGGGTCGAAATGGAGGCGCGCTTGCGCCGCGCGGCCTCGGACGGGGCAAAGGTACTGATCGTTCGCGCCGGCGACTACTTTGAGCCACGCGCTGGCAACAACTGGTTCTCGCAGGGCCTCGTGAGGCCGGGCCGGGTCGTGACGGCGATCACCTATCCCGGCAAGCCGGGTGTCGGTCATCAATGGGCCTATCTGCCTGACGTCGCCGAGACGATGGTCCGCCTTGCCGAGCATGAACATCTGGAGGCGTTCTCCACCTTCCACATGGCTGGACACTGGGATCATGACGGAACGCAGATGATCGCAGCGATCCGGCGGGTGGTCGGCAATCCGGAACTCCGCGCCCGCCGGCTTCCCTGGCGTCTGATGGCGCTCGCCTCGCCTTTCGTGCCCCTATTCCGCGAATTGCGCGAGATGAAATATCTTTGGGACCAGCCGGTCCAGATGTCCAACACCCGCTTGCTCGCGGTAATCGGGGCGGAGCCCCACACGCCGCTGGACGACGCGGTCCGCGCCACTTTGATTGGCCTTGGATGTCTCAGGGCGGATGAGTTGCCCGGAACGGGCATCATCACGGCCGCGATAGGCGAGCCGAGGAGGCCATGATGCGGCGCCGGAACTTCATGGCCTTGGCCACATGGTCCATCCCAGTCGCCATCTTGGGACAGTTCCTGCTGGCCGGCCTGTCTCTTTTCCATGATGCGCAGTTGTGGGCCGGCCATGGCATCCTGGGCTCCGTCCTTGCTCTGCCGGTCGGCATGATCGCAGTCGCGACGTTCATCGACAGGCGTGCCTTGCACCTGCGGCTCTGGGCACTGACCCAAACGACGGTGTACGCCGCTCAGGTCGGGTTGATCCTTGTCGGCCAGAGCTCTGGCTCCGGAGTCCTTCAGGCACTCCACGCCTTCAATGGCGCTCTCCTGCTTCTGGTCTCATTTATTCTTGCTCAGAAGACAAACTTGCTTCCGAAGTCAGCTTTGGCTCGCTGAAGGTCTGCATGGGGTCAGGTAGTGAAATTCATTCACCGACAGGAACGTCTGGCATTCCTGTCCAAAGCGGACTTTCGGTCTACTTCGCAAATGTGTGCCAGGAACGGACATTCGCGACTGTGATGTAATCAGTCAGTCCAAGCGCCGACGTTGAGAACGCGCCGGCGCTCGGCTTGAAGACTCATTGTGCAACCAAAGCTGGAAGCGCCTGCACTCTCGTGACCGCCGGCGGATTCCATCTGCCAGAGAGAACCTCAGACTTCGGGCTATAGAGGCGCATGGTCAGATTGAAGCCGCCTTTCGGCGCCGGCAGCCAGTTGGTCTCTTTGTCTTTGCCTGGGCTCTCGTTCTGGAAGTAGAGGTCGAGCGATCCGTCCGGGTTGTACTTGAATGGCATCCAACTGCTGACCGCAAAGCGGTCGAGGCTGTTTGCCACCTGGAAACCGTCCGGATCATAGAGCGTGACCGACCAGAAGGCGTTCACCGGCGGCGTCGCGCCCTTCTCGAAGTGCAGCGTGTATTTGTTGGCGCCATCGAGCGGCCTGCCGGCTTCGTCACCGAGGTTGAGCGGGTAGACCGCATCCTCGGGCAGGTTGGCGCCGAGGCCCTGCTGCGTAACGATGGCGCGCTTGAGATAGTAGTTCCCATAGACGCCCATCGTATCGGTGTTCATCGACCAATGGTTCGCGACCCGCGCGAGCGTCGCGAGCTTCCACTCCATGAGCTTCTGCCCGGCTTCCGGCGCACCTTCGAGACCCTTCTTCACGGCCGGCGGAGCCTTCTCGATATCGAAGCTCTGGCCCGGCACGATGCCGATGCGCTTCATCTGCGCGAGAATCGGCTCATCGGTGAGATGCGGTGGATGGAGTTTGAGCAGCTCGGCGGCATAGGCAAAGTATTGGCCCGCCGACATGGTGTCGGCCTGAACCTTCGGCGCGGTCTTCATGTCAACGCTGGGATCGATCTTCACCTCGACCGGCCTTGGCGTCTTGCCCCAGTCGGACAGCATCGTGACCTTGTAGCCGGCCTGGATCTTGTGGACCGCGTCATAGTCCGGAGGCCCGTCCGTCTTCGTCCGGCCGATCACCCAGACATAGGGGGTTGGCGCGCTGATGCGCGTCATCTCGGCGGGAACGGTCCCGCTCCAACCGGGCGGGGTGACCAGAAAGTTACCCGCCTGCGTTCCGGTCGTGCGCCATCCAGGGGAGGCAAACACATCCGTCCACATGTCGAGCATTGGCAGCAGGTAGTAGCGCCCACTGGTGTCTGGCGCGGAGACGACCAGCGGTTCCTTGGTCAGATCAAGCCACGCAACGGAATAGAGCGTATCGAAGTTGACCCGCACGACTATTTTCAGATCGGCAGGGGGAAACGACGGGACGTTCACGAACGTGTTCATCGGGCCTTTGGCGAACTCTTTCCCGGGTTCGATGTTCGTGGATTGCTTGCGCGTGATGTCCATCGAGATCAGCGGGTAGAAGTAGATGTAGGCATCGACGCCGATGGCGTGCGCCTCCGCCTCAGTGATTGCCGGTGCTGCGCCCTGAGCTATCGCCCCTTGCGCCAGGGCTGGGCCTAAAAGAAGGCCCAAAGACAGTGCGATTGCGTTCCTGTTCACGTCGTTCTCCCGCTTCAGTTGAAGTGAACGCGACGCAACAAGCCCCATCCAGTCATACCACCCAAATGGGCTTGGCGAGTGCCCTCTTAAGGATAGTGTGCCCTGACAAGCCGTGCCGTGCAGAGGGGGGCAACGTGCGAATGGGAAAAGCCAAGAATGTCCGGTCCGGGTCAAAGAGTAACAAACAGCAAATGGAATGAAGGTCCGCCTACCGCCTCATGAGCGGACCAAAATGTTTCTTCCGAGAAGTGCCAATTTCTGATGTTCGCGCGGCCTTGGGCGGGAATTTTTCTTGCCCTCAAGCATCTAATGCGATGGGGCGCACGCATCCCAGGAGAGTTCCATGGACGCGCTTTCGAAGCTATCGCGGCGGCAATCCCTACAAGGTTTCGCCCTGTTCGGAGCTGGAGCAGCCATCGCCAGGCTCCAGCGGCCGGCCGCGGCATACGCTCAGACCACGTCACCATCCGCCATGAAGGACGAGGACATATTCCAGTTCGCCCTCAACCTCGAGTACATGGAGGCCGAGTACTACCTGCGGGCCACGACCGGGAAAGGCATCGACGCAGCGGACATCGGCTCGGACGCCGGTGGGGTCAATGGCGGCCGCAAGGTGCCCTTCCAGCACAAGGCGATCAGCGAGTTCGCGGAAGAACTGGCCGAGAACGAACTTGCGCATGTCCGCTTCTATCGCAAGACCCTCGGCAGCCACGCGGTGGACCGCCCCGCGATCGATTTCGAGGACGGCTTTGCGGCCGTGGCCAAGGCGGCGGGCCTGCCGGAATTCGATCCCTTCGCCAGCGACATGAACTTCCTCGTCGGCGGCATGCTGTTCGAGGATGTGGGCGTGACCGGCTATGCCGGCGCAGCGCCCCTGCTCCAGAAGAAGGAATACATCGAAGCAGCCGCCGCCATTCTGGCCGTTGAGGCGTATCACATGGGCATGGCGCGCTCGCAGCTCTATCAGATGGGTGAGAAGGCCCAGAGGGCCGCGAATGCCGTATCGGCCACTCGGGACAAGATCGACGGCCCGCAAGACAAGGATCAGGGCATCGAGCGCAATGGCAAGGCCAACCTCGTCCCGGCGACACCGGATGGCATGGTCTTCCGCCGGACGCCGCAGGAGGTGCTGCGCATCGTCTACCTGACCGACAAGGCGGGCGTGGACAGGGGCGGCTTCTATCCGAAGGGCATGAACGGCACGCTCAAGAGCACCTAGACACGCGATCGAGGCAGGCGGCGCGCGAGCGCGTCCGTCTGCCCGTGGGGGCTGCGGCAACTCTTGATGGGAGGTCACGATGCCTGAGAAGCGAAACCGCGTCACCTTGATTGGCCTGGACGGCCCTGTCTGTTCCCGCCGTGCCTTTCTGCGGGGCACTCTGCTCGGCGTGGCTGCGGCGGGCACCGGCACGCTCTCGGCCTGTATGCCGATGATGCCGCCGCAGGCGGCCGCACCTGCGCCAGCAGCACCCCCGATGGAGGCCCGCGGGCTGCCCCGGAACGTGCCCAAAGCGGTTGCGCGCTACCAGGACCGCCCGAACCGCGGCCAGCGCTGCGGGCGGTGCATGCACTTCGTCGAGCCGGATGGCTGTGAGATCGTGACCGGCAGGATCAGTCCGCAGGGCTGGTGCCGCTATTTCGAGGCTATCGTCTGACTTGCAGGAGCGAGAACTGCCACTGACCTAGGGCTGATCCGCCGGAAGCAATTCTCCATTGCGCCGCCAGACCGGTTCTAGCTCCCATTGCTCGCGGCTCCCTGCTCATCCATCGTCAGAGGCCGGAGTTGTCCTCGGGCGCGCATCAGATGGCCCTCGATGGCTCGCCTGCGGTCCATCAGTCGGTTCAGCTTGGCCAAGGCGATCTTCTCGTCCTGAGCAGCTTGAGCGACCTCTTGGGTATCCTTTTTGAACTGCTGCCGCTGCGCGGCGCGCGCGACCTCCTGGTCGAGCCACTCGCACGCGTTTGCGACCCGACGGAGTTCGATGAGCAGTTCCGGCTCGCTCATATGGTCCAAGCCAACCATCGTGCAACGAAACTCGCTGGCACCGCAGGCCCTGCGGCTTTCGCGGGCGGCAGGGCTTCCAATCATCTCCAAGCTTCCAATCATCTCCAAGGATGCAGATCAGGTCGGACCCGAGGACCAGTAATCCCGCACCTGCTGCCCGTACTCCGGCCGAGAGAACGGCTCCTCACCGGCGGCATAGCTCGGGGCTCGCATCAGCCGCTCCTTGTCGGCATCGATCACGTAGCCCTTCTTGCTGGTGTCATAGGTCAGGGCATTCCACGGCAGCGGGTGATACTTCTGACCAATCCCGAGAAAGCCGCCAAAGCTCATGATCGCATAGGCAACCTCGCCCGAGCGCTTGCCGACCATGAAGTTGTAGACTTCCCCAAGCTTCTCGCCCTGCCGGTTGTACACCACCGTGCCCTCGACCTTGTTGGAGGCAATCAGGTCCGTGGTTTCATCCTTCTCCACAGAGCCAGCAGTGCGTGACCGGCTCTGCCGCCCGAAGAAGTGGCTGCTGTCAGCTCTCTGCGAGGACCTACGAGTCGGAGGGCTGCTCCAGGTCGTACGGCGCACGGTCGTTGCTGTCATGTACCCAACTGCGCCGCCGAGAAGAATACTGAGCAACACGATACTGTCCTCGAAGAACAGATCAGCCCGCCGACGTCGGCGGAGTTCGTTGTCAACGTTCCGTCGTGCGTCAGCATGGGTGTCCAGATCATGCGTCGGGTAGGCTGGCTGCCTCGAAGCTCCTGTCCGAGATGACCGGGGCTCAGCTCTCATCCCTTCCGGCGAACCGCCGGCCTGATAGGTGTCGACCATGGACGTTCCTCCTGAGAATGAATCAGCCCTTGCCTGGTGCTGCTGATTCAACCCAGCGAGCAGGCAATGGTTCGGACGTCCGGCTGCTGAGACGCTCCGGCGATCCACCGTTCCCTAAACCTCACTCACGGACGAAGGCCACTGCCCTGGAGCCTCACTCAGCTCATTCAGCCAACGTGAAGCACTCTTCTGGCACATGGCGCCTTGGGTACGGTCCGCCGCTTTGAGCTTGCACAGGATACCCTTGCGGTTCAGGTCCCGAGTGGCCGGGGACTTGGAGCATCAGACCGCGATCGCCTGCGCGGTCTTGTCCGCATTGCTCGGAACCTCCGGCGTGGTTGCCACTTATCCTGGATCAATAAAACCAAGAATGGGTCGCCTCGCGCGGCCGAACTTAGGGACGGGCGCCCTCGAACATCAGTCGGCAGTGGACGTCAGACCTGTAGACGCCTGCCAAGCACGGGTACCGCCCAATTGCTTCAGCATCATGCGTAGGTGTTTTGGTGCTAGCGACATAACCGTGTCACACGCTATGGGCCAAGCTGAGGCTTGGATCCTTCAATTCGACAGCAAGTGAGGGACAATGACAGCAACCAGACGATACAGCCGAGCCCCGCCGGATAAGGCGAACGAGCTGTTCGAACGGCTCCTCGCCACGTCTGACAACGCGGTTAAAACCCGCGAGCGGCTCCTGGCCGACCTCAAGGAAGAACTGGAGCTTCTCGCCACCCTCCAGGAGGAGCATCTGTTTCCCGTGTTGTCCCGGCACGGGATGCAGGATCTCGTGCGGGAGGCCACCAGCGACAACCAGCAAACGGCGGCCTTCCTCAGCGAGCTGGAGCGGATGCCGAAGAACAGCGTTGAGTTCCTCGGCAAGATGATGGAGCTCAGACGAGCCTTCCAGCAGCACATCCGGGACGACCGGAAGGAACTGCTTCCCGCCGTGCTCAAGGTTCTGAGCGACGAGGAAGCCAACGCCATCGCCGAGACAGTGGAGGATGAAATGGCCAGCATTGATGAGCTGAAGCGCGCCGACACGCGACGGACCCGCGAGCAGGGCGAAGCGGTGCAGCGGGTCACCGAGGATGTGGCCGATACCTTGCGGGCTGGCGTGGAAAGCGCGCAGACCATGGCTCAGGCCATGCAGGAGGCGGTTTCCAACAGCTTCAGCGCCTTCTCAGAGCTCGCCCGCCGCTCGACCGGACAGACCTTGCCGATGGGAAGCCGGCCGGAGGGTGAGCTCCAGGGGCTGACGGAGGAGGCTGCGCACAACCTCCGAGCTGTGGCCCAGTCCAGCACGGCCTTGGCCCGTGGTTTGCAGGAGGTGTCGCGCGAGGTGGTCACCCGCAGCCAGCAGCGCCTGCAACGCAACCTCGATGGCTTGCAGGCTCTGGCTCGCTGCCGCTCGATGTCAGACTTCGTCGAGGTGCAGACTTCACTGCTACGGGACAACCTGGAGCAGACGGTCGAGAACAGCCGACGCCTCGCCGAGCTCACGCTCCGGATGACCGATGAGGCGGCTAAGACCGTGACCGTGCAGGCCGAGAAAACCGCCCAGCGCCTCAACCGCGCGGCCTGAGCCTCAACTGGCATAGAGAGGCGTGCTCCCGGCTTCAGAGCCGGGAGCATTTGTATATGTCGGAGCGCCTGATGAGAAGTGATTGCCGCGTGCAGGTGTACAAGCGGACGTCGAAGCATCCAGGATGTGGTGCTCGGTGACCTGTGCAGTCCTGGCAGGCGCATTTAGGAACGCGGGTTTCCCACAGCCGTTGACTGGCAGATTCAGGCAACGGTCCGAGGGAGTTCATAACGATGCTCAGACGCTTGTCAGTTGTGCTTGCGGGATGCCTCCTTGCGAGCAGCCTTGCGGGGGGAGTTTCGGCTCAGTCTCGGCTGGATCGTGACTGGAACAATGATCGTGGTTGGCGGGACAGGGATTGGTACCGGGATCAGGACAGGGATTGGGACCGAGGCCCACGGTGGCGCGATCGGGACTGCTATTATGAACGTCGACGCGAGCGGAACCGGTTCGGCGAGATTGTGATCAGACGGTACCGGATCTGCGAAGACTGATGCGAAGAGCCGGTGGTGGCCAATCCTGGGGTTGCGTGGGAGTTTCTACAGGATTGTACGCTAAGGATCCTGGAACCGGGCTGGATCAAAGCGGTTCGTGCGCAGAGGACGGAAGCGTTCGCGCGGCCGCGCAATCTCGGACCAGAGATAGTCGCCCGTGAGTGCGATGTGATCCCACTTGACCGGTGCTACGTGCGACAGAAGCCCGTCCGGAAGTCTGATGCCCTGCTCTCTCACGTATCCCACGGCGCGTGCGAGATAGGTTGTATTCCAAAGGATGATGGCGTTCACTACCAGATTGAGACCGGACGCCCGATAAGCCATAGCCTCCGCCGTGCGGTCCCGCAGCTCCCCTAAACGATGGAAGAACACCGCCCGAGCCAGCGCATGACGGCTTTCGCCCTTATTGAGATTGCCATGCGAACGCCGCCGCAACTCGAGATCCAGCAGCCAGTCGGCCATTATGTGGAATATGCGCGTCAAGGCTGGGTAGCCGAGCCAGGTGCCGATAGTGATCACGCCGATTACGGCCAGTCGGGAGCCTGGCGTCGGGCAACGACGTACCCCGCAGGCTCGCCCGCCC
>NZ_JBVVAK010000169.1:0-15760 GCF_055792825.1 Microvirga sp. GN3 | reverse complement strand
CGCGATTGCGCATGATGTTGGCCATGCGGCAGACTTCGTCATGCAGCTCACGATAGGTGATCGTCTTCGATTCCGACGGGTCGTCGCCTTCCCAGATGATGGCGACCTGGTCGCCGCGGGTGTGGAGATGCCGGTCGATGCAGTTATAGGCCACGTTGGTGACGCCGTCCTCGAACCAGCGGATCGCCACGGTGCCGGGCCCGAAATGGGTGTTCTTGATCCGGGTCGGGGCCTTGAACCAGTGGAGGCGCTTGGCTTCCTCGGCCCAGAAGGCCTCCGGGTTCGTGATGGAAGCTTCGTACTTCGCGAGATAGCCCGCATCGTCCAGATAGGCGCGGTGGCTCCACTCGGCCGGCACGTCGTAGATCTTCGTCGAAGCGTCACTGTCAACTGTATTCATAATCCCTCGCTAGAATTTGGGTTCTGTCGCAAATTCGGTTTTTACTTACCAATCCCAGCCGCTCCGCACGGACTGGCTGCTCGAAAATCAATGGCTTGGAGCTACTGCTATGACGCGTAATAGGGCTAAAAGTGCCGATCCTTCGAGTTTGCGACAGTACCGGTGAGCCCGACACGGTATTCGTGGGCTTTGATTTCCTTCGGAACGCCGACGAGCATGGCTGTTTTCCTTCAGTTCGATGGGAGAGGTGCGATCCTGCGCGGCCGCGTCATGTTTTCAGGCCGCAGAATGTCATCGAGTTCGACCGGGCTGAGCAAACCCTCCTCCAGCACGAGGTCGGCAACGCCCCGGCCCGTGGC
The DNA here is from genome assembly GCF_055792825.1 of Microvirga sp. GN3. NCBI lineage: Bacteria > Pseudomonadati > Pseudomonadota > Alphaproteobacteria > Hyphomicrobiales > Methylobacteriaceae > Microvirga > Microvirga sp. GN3. Next base: position 15,001 of record NZ_JBVVAK010000169.1, on the reverse strand, counting down.
CTGCGCCGTTTGCGCGATGCGGGTCGCGTTCTGGTAGCCAATGACCGGGTTCAGCGCGGTCACGAGGCCGATGCTGTGGGTGACCAGTTTCCGGCAATGATCCTCGTTGGCGGTGATGCCTGTGATGCAGCGCTCGGCCAGCGCCGTCATGGCATGGGTCATGAGGCGCATGGACTGGAGAATGTTGAGCGCGATCACCGGCTCAAAAGCATTGAGCTGCAACTGCCCGGCTTCAGCCGCAAACGTGACCGTCAGATCGTTGCCGATGACCTGATAGGCCACTTGGTTGACCACCTCCGGAATCACCGGATTGACCTTGCCTGGCATGATGGAAGAACCCGGCTGCACCGGCGGCAGATTGATTTCCCCCAATCCCGCGCGTGGGCCGCTGGAGAGGAGGCGCAGATCGTTGCAGATCTTGGAGACCTTCACCGCGATGCGCTTCAGGACGCCCGAAAAGGTGACGAAGGCGCCGGTGTCCGAGGTAGCTTCGATGAGGTCTGTTGCCAGCACCAGGGCTTCGCCGCTGATCTTGGAGAGTTCGGAAACCACGAGTGCCGCATAGCCCGGATCCGTGTTGATGCCGGTGCCAATGGCGGTCGCTCCTAAGTTGACCTCGCGCAACAGTCTCACCAGTTCGTGGGTGCGCTCGATGTCCTCACTCATGGTGGTCGCGAAGGCCCGAAATTCCTGGCCGAGCGTCATGGGAACGGCATCCTGCAGCTGGGTTCGTCCCATCTTGATGATGTGCGCAAACTCTTCGCCCTTGGCGCGTAGGGCGGCGCAGAGATTCTCCATGGCTCGGGTGAGGTCGCCGTAGCTCAACAGGAGACTCAGCCGGATAGCGGTCGGATAGACGTCGTTGGTGGACTGCGACAGGTTGACGTGGTTGTTGGGATGCAGGTGTTCGTACTGCCCCTTCTCGTAGCCCATAAGCTCCAGGGCGCGGTTGGCGATCACCTCGTTGGCGTTCATGTTGGTCGAGGTGCCGGCACCACCCTGGATCATGTCAACGACGAACTGGTCGTGCCATTGTCCGGCGATCACCTCGTCACAAGCTGCCGCAATCGCAGCTTCCAATCTTTCCGGGAGAAGGCCGAGCTTGCAGTTGGTGCGAGCCGCTGCTTTCTTCACCATCGCCAGCGCGCGCACGAAGTTGGGGAAATGGGAGAGGGGAATGCCCGTGATCTGGAAATTGTCCAAGGCGCGGGCCGTCTGCACGCCGTAATAGGCGCCGGCGGGAACCGCCAGATCGCCCAGCAGGTCGTGCTCGATCCGTGTGGAGCCGTGATCGGCCGGGAGGCGGATGGGTTGGGTCAGCATCGCAGGACCTCTATAGCCTTTTGCTCTTCATCTGATTGGCTGGGTGGCCAGTGCGCAGATGCCCGATGGCAGTGCCATCTCAGCTGTCAATGAAGCGCCGAGCAACCCCGTATCACAGTGTCGTAGGCCACCAGGCCGCATCGTACCGTTGGAGATCAGTATCCGAGATTCACGCCATAGGGGGCGCCTCATTGGCACTTAAATTCGGAACTTTACATCTAAGACGGGACGCATTTCGGCACATGTTGCGGGCAGAGCCGTCTTAGTACGCCCCCGTTCCTACCATCGGCTGGGCCACCATGAAAGTCGAAGAGATCCTCCATCATCTCTTCGCTTTTCCGTCTGTCGTTGCTCGGCGGAACGGCGACATTGTGGTCTGGAGCTAACGAGAAGTTAGTCACATACACGAGCCCAGAGTCGCAGACAAGAACACGCCCTACTGGTGGGAAGAGGCACCCGTCAAGCCGCTGCCGCAGCAGCCGCTGGCCAAGAAGCTCGATGTGGCGATCGTGGGCACGGACTATGCTGGGCTGTCAGCCGGGCTGGTGCTGGCGCGGGAGGGGCGTTCGGTTGCAGCCTTCGACGCCGATGAACCCGGGCGAGGGGGCTTCTACACGCAACGGCGGAATTACCAGTGCAAGCATCCGGCCGGATTACGCCACGATCACCCGGCGCTTCGGTGAAGAGAAGGCGATGGCGATCGAGGCCGAGGGCAAGATCGCACGCGAATTCCTTTATGACTTCATCAGGACCGAGAGGCTCGAGTGCGACTTCCAGCTGGTTGGCCAGTTCAAAGGGGCAATCGGCTATGACCGGTACGAAACGATGGCGCGCAGCGCCGAGGTGCTGGCGAAGAAACTGGAGATCGAGTCTTATGCCGTTCCACAGCCCGAGCCGCGCAACTACATCGGCGCCGACTTCTATCGTGGCGGCACGGTCCGGATGGACATCGGCGGGCTGCACCCGGCCAAGTTCCATGCTGAACTCCTGCGGGTGGCGCTCGCTTCGGGATTGACGGTCCATTCGCGGGCGCCCGTAACCTCGATCAACAGGGAAGGCGACGGCTCCGTATCGTGACTTCGGCCGGGACGGTGCAGGCGCGGCAGGTCCTGGTCTGCACAGACGGCTATACCGATGGCGCCATTCCCTTCCTGCGCCGCCGACTGGTCCCGGTTCGCAGCCGGATCATCGCCACCGGGGAACTCGCGCCTGAAGTGATGGCGCGGCTGATGCCGAAGCTGATGATGATCGAGAACCGTCAGCTGGGTTTCTGTTTCCGCCCCTCGCCCGATGGCAAACGTATTCTGCTAGGGGGGCGTGACAGTTCTTGCGTAGGCGATCCGGCGGCGCCGAAGCTCTTTCTGGGCAAGGGACGGGTGAACCTTTCCCCGGAGCTCGAGAACGTTCGCCTTTTTCACAGCTGGTTCGGCAATGTGGCGATGGACCGCGACTTGCTACCCCGCATCCTCGAGAAGGACGGCGTGGTCTATGCCACCGGCTTCTACGGTCCGGGTGTAGTCTGGGCACCGTGGATCGGTACACATGCGGCTCACACGGTGTTGGGTCACAGCGAGCAAGCGCGCACCGCCTTCGACTTCCGGCCACCTGCCTTTATCCCGCTCTATCGTAGCAATCCGTGGTTCATGCCGGCCCTCATTCAAGGCTATCGGATACAGGACCGCACCGCCCTGTGGCGCGCACGCCGCTGACAGGCAAATAACTCGCTTGGCAAGGCAGGAATCCGGCCGCAGGTCCCGCTATCAACGGTTAGAATTCGGTGAAAGATACCGTCCGCAGCGGCGCCGCCGCTGCAAGCGTCTGTGACAGCGGGTCAAACTCGTGGTCGACCCGAATGCCCCAGTCGCAGAAGTGTACGATGCCGCGGGACTTGTTCCTTGCCATGTGCAAGGGGCCGTCGCCCAGCCCATATCTAACGATGAAGCTGTCAGGAACGTGTGCATCCCGTGGCAAGATGCGTTTGGCGGGGATTGGCCGCGCCCTCTGTCGCGATCAGCCCCGCTGGGATAAACGCTAGCATCTCAGCGTGACGGTTCTCAAGCGCGATGAGCACCTTTGCCTAGGCGGAGCAGGTGGTGATGGGCACCCGTCGCCTCGTAGACCATCCGCTGGGGCGTACGGTGCCAGCAAGCGCATGACGCACGCAGTTGCTCGGTGTCATTTTGAACCACCGCTCGATCCCTTTTCAGCAAGACATAGACGTCCAGGCTGTCTTTTGAGATCTGGGTGCTGGCTGCGCACGCTATACCGTCAGGCATTTCTTCCGCATCCCGTGCTTGTCAATCCGCAGCCTTGGGCGCCCGAATCTCGGTACAGGCCTCATGGAGAGAGGCGCGATCAAACTCTTGATCTAACGCGGTTCCTCCAACCGGCATTTTCCCGCTCCGTCCCCTCCCGCCGCCTGAGGGTGGCGAAGGCCCGCAAGCGGCAACCCTATCACGGGCTCGAAGCAGAGAAAGCCATGAGACATTCAGTTTCGATTCGTCTGGCAATCGCTCCATCTGGCCGGTTCTTAAAGGACCTGCTCGAAAGAGTTTTCATAGTCAGCCCAACGCATGGCCGGCCAATCCATAAACCCACGGCTTGGTATCTTCTCGGTTCAGGAATGGGCGTCCTTTGGACATCGTCGTAACAGTCTCGGAAACCGTGAGGCGGCTCTGCTGAAGAAACTCGACAAATATGCCGTCTTTCTCACGCGTATCGACGCGGGCGAAGCGTCCTCTCAGATCCTTCAGATGCACGGCCGTGAGATGGATCGCGTCATGATCATTGCTCGCGACTATGGGGCCAATCACATGACCACGACCGAACTCCCGACGCATGGAATAGCCGACGATTTCGCCACCGCGTCTCAGAGTGCAAATTGCGGCGTTTTCTGAAAGCAATGCAAGCAGCTTCTCGCGGTTTGTCCCAAATGCGCGCGTATCCAGCGCTGTGATCTCCTCAAGCTTGTCGCTTGAGAGCGCACTCAGTTCACCGTCCAGAGCTGGCACCGCTGGAATCGTCGGTGCGACCTCTCCCTGGTACTGATATACTATCGCTTCTTTGGTGAAGCCGAGTGAAACATAGAGATTATCAGCGGCATGGGTCGAATTCAGGCTTAGATTGCGGGTGCCGCACCGCTCCAGCACCTGTTCCATGAGCCATCGGCCGGTTCCTTGCGCTTGCGTACGGGGCGTTGTGATCACCAGGCCGATGGTGGCGAAATCGTCTCCGTGCGGGAACCACATCGCGCTTCCGAACACGCGTCCGATACCATCAACGGCAACGATGCCGTGGCCGGCGCGGCGCAACAAATCCCAATCCTTGGGCCGATGCGGCCAGCCAACCGCGATCGAGAGCGCGTGAAGCAGGTTCACGTCGACTTCAGCAATATCCCGCGCGACCAACTCGAAGGATTTCAGGCGCACTGACTTTCGCACTGATTTTTGCATTTTGCTTTCGTTCCTTCACTGATGCCCAAGTCCGCGGGCATGCAGCGTTCTTGATCCTGCTGCCGATTGTAATGCTCTGGCCGATGTCTTATGCCGCAGCATTGCACAGGAAAGCCAGCAGGTTTCGCTTTTTAGCGGCATTTTTTCGAAATCTTCGCTCAAAGTGCAGCGCTATTTGGCAGGGAAGACTCCTGCCTGCGGCTAGGCGGTCGGTAACCGGCAAATTGTGCCAGCAGAGTGGCTCGACGGGAGCGGTCTCCTCTCGCTCTGCCAGCAGGCTGAAGTGAAACACGGGCCCCTGCGGCTCATTCGCGCTCGCCCACAGCCAGCCCTTGTGCGCCTCGATGATCGCCGGCAGATGGCCAAGCCCATACTTAGGGCTTGGTCGTGTAGAACGCCTCGAACACTTGGTTCCTGGTGGCCGCATTGGCAGGCCTGGCTAGAGGGGCAGGACCACAAGCGGGTCGAGGCACGCGGGACTGGCGCGGGCCAGCTCAAGCCCATTGAAGATGCGCCCGGCAGCTATGTCCGGGGCGCAGTAGGACACCTCATCAACTCCCCACAGAGAGGAAACAGCATGGCGCGCGCCAGTTCAAAGCGGAGACCGGCATTCCGGTCTTCAAGTTCGACGTCTCCGATGCGGCCTCCTGCGAAAGCAGCATCCAAGCGGTCGAAGCCGAACTCGGCCCGATCGACATCCTGGTCAACAATGCCGGCATCACCCGCGACGGCATGTTCCACAAGATGACCTTCGATCAGTGGTCCGCCGTCATCCGCACCAATCTCGATTCCATGTTCACCTGCACGCGCCCGGTGATCGAGGGCATGCGCGAGCGCGGCTTCGGGCGCATCATCATTATCTCGTCCATCAACGGCCAGAAGGGCCAGATGGGACAGGCGAACTACTCCGCCGCCAAAGCCGGTGTGATCGGCTTTGCCAAGGCCCTGGCGCAGGAGAAAGCAGAATGTGCCGTATTCCGCCCGTCTTCAGCAGAATGGTGCGTCCGTCCTCTTCAAGACCAGAACGACCTTCCGTGCCGGTGCCTCTATCGTGAACCGCACGAGATATGAGGCGAACCGAATCCATGCAGGCAGATGCAATCGAACTGGTGCCCTTCGCACCGCATCATCAGCAAGGGGCGCTGGCGCGCCAAGCCGGCTGGCCGCACCATCTGGAAGACTGGGCGCCGGTGCTGTCGCGCCGCACCGGCCGTGATGCCGGGCCAACCCGACAGCATACGAACCGTGACATTGGCGCGGTTCAGTGCCGAGGAAGGGCGGCCGATAGAGTTGCCTCAGCCAAAAGACGCTATGCCTGCGCTATTGACTTTCTAGCTTGAGGTCTACTCCCAAGCCGCCAGCACGACCCTCGACAGCTGCGGCTACTTTGAGTTTGACGCAGTCGAACGGACCGCTGCTGTCAATCTCTGCGAACCAGGATGGAAGCCGCCTCAGTCGCTCTCGATCAGGTGTCGGTACGCTTCATGGTTCATGACGTTGAGAACGTGAATCAGAACATCACATCAACGATCCGACAGTGGCAGACCGAGCTACATTGACATGTGGTTTGACCGCGTCTTGCTAAGACCAGGAAGTTCGAACATGAGTCTTACGTTTCAAGCTGACAACAAGTCCGTGGAACTGCCGGTCAAAGAAGGCACCATTGGCCCGAGCGTCATCGACATCTCGAAACTCTACGGCCAGACCGGGATGTTCACCTACGATCCCGGCTTCACCTCGACGGCGGCGACCGAGTCGAAGATCACCTATATCGACGGCGACGAGGGCATCCTGCTCTATCGCGGCTATCCGATCGACCAGCTCGCCGAGCATGGCGACTTTCTGGAGACCTGCTATCTGCTGCTCTACGGCGAGCTGCCGACCGCAGCCCAGAAGGCCGATTTCGATTACCGCGTCACGCGCCACACCATGGTGCACGACCAGATGAACCGGTTCTTCACCGGCTTCCGCCGCGATGCGCACCCGATGGCCATCATGGTCGCCTGCGTCGGCGCCCTTTCGGCCTTCTATCACGACTCCACCGACATCTCGGATCCGCACCAGCGCATGATCGCGTCCATGCGCATGATCGCCAAGATGCCGACGCTCGCCGCCATGGCCTACAAGTATTCCATCGGTCAGCCCTTCGTGTATCCGCAGAACGATCTGGACTACTCGTCCAACTTCCTGCGCATGTGCTTCGCGGTTCCGGCCGAGGAGTACAAGGTCAATCCGGTGCTCTCGCGCGCTCTCGACCGGATCTTCATTCTGCACGCCGATCACGAGCAGAACGCCTCGACCTCGACCGTGCGTCTGGCTGGCTCCTCGGGTGCCAACCCGTTTGCCTGCATTGCGGCCGGCATCGCCTGCCTGTGGGGGCCAGCTCACGGCGGCGCCAACGAAGCGGCGCTGAAGATGCTGGAAGAGATCGGCACGCCGGATCGCATTCCGGAATACATCGCCAAGGCGAAGGACAAGAACGATCCGTTCCGCCTCATGGGCTTCGGCCACCGGGTCTACAAGAACTACGACCCGCGCGCCCGCATCATGCAGAAGACCACGCATGAGGTGCTGAACGAGCTCGGCATCAAGGACGATCCGCTCCTCGATGTGGCCGTGGAACTCGAGCAGATCGCGCTGAAGGACGATTACTTTGTCGAGAAGAAGCTCTACCCGAACATCGACTTCTATTCGGGCATCACGCTGAAGGCGATGGGCTTCCCGACTTCCATGTTCACGGTGCTGTTCGCGCTCGCCCGCACGGTCGGCTGGATCGCCCAGTGGAGCGAGATGATCGAGGATCCGTCCCTGCGTATCGGCCGCCCGCGCCAGCTCTATACCGGTTCGCCGGAACGTCCCTACATCGTGGAGTCCCGTCGTGGATAAGCAGATACTTTCTTTCTTTTCTGGCAGAACACCCGGATCATGACGCAGTGGGTCTACACCTTCGGGGACGGTAAGGCCGAGGGCCAGGCGGGGATGAAGAACCTGCTCGGCGGCAAGGGGGCCAATCTGGCCAAGATGTCCAACTTGGGACTGCCAGTTCCTCCCGAATTTACTACTGCCATCCAGGTCTGCATAAAGCCTCTATATAGAGCGCTTCAGCAGACCGATGGCACTGTGGACAATTGACACGCTGGCGTAAGGACGAATGCAGCGCCAGCCAGCACTTGCTCCATCCTCGTATCTACCTCTACATGAAAGGCGTTCTTCCGTGGAAAATATCGGCGTTTTCAACAGCGCACAGGGCGCAGAGGCCTCCGGTCTCCGCAATCTCAAACGGGTCTATTGGAATCTTGAGGCGCCCGCGCTCTACGAGCAGTCCCTGACCCGGGGCGAGACCAAGCTCGTCCAGGGCGGTGCGCTCCTGGCCGACACTGGCGTCCACACGGGCCGTTCGCCCAAGGACAAGTTCGTGGTGCGCGACGAGACCACGGAAAACACCGTGTGGTGGGACAATAACGGCGCCATCACGCCCGGTCATTTCGACACCCTGCTGCCGCCTTGTTGCATGGATGAGCGAGTTGGTAACCGCGGCTGGGTAGCGTAGGGGGCCTATTCGGCTCCTGACCAAAGATTTCGACTGTGCCCTTCAAAGCCAATGCCGCTCGCCGTCACCGCATTCCGAAGCAGCGGCACCGAGTGACGAATTGGGCCGAGTACGATGCTGCCCTGCGCCAGCGCGGAAGCCTCACGGTGTGGTTCTCTGAGGAGGCGATTGCCGCCTGGCGGGCCGAGCCCCGCACGACACCGGGCGGTCAGCCGCATTACTCAGCCCTGGCGATCAGGACGGCCCTAACCCTGCGGGCGGTGTTCCGGCTGGCACTGCGCCAGACCGAAGGGCTGATCGGCTCAGTTCTGAGGCTCCTTGGCCTGAACCTGGCCGTGCCCGATCACTCCACCCTGAGCCGGCGTGCCGAAACCCTGGAGGTGCCACGGCCACAGTCATGCACCGGGCCCATTCACCTGCTGGTCGACAGCACGGGCCTGCGCCTCGGCGGACCCGGCGAGTGGTTGCTTGAGAAGCACGGCACCCGGAGGCGCCGCGCCTGGCGCAAGCTGCACATCGGTGTCGATGCTGAGACTGGACAGATCCTGGCATCTGAGCTGACGACCAGCGATGTTGATGACGGCGCGCAGGTCGAGCCCTTGCTCGACCAGATCGCAGCTCCACTCGGCTCGTTCACTGGTGATGGTGCCTACGACCAAATCGGCGTCTACGACACTGTCGCCCAGCGCCATCCTGAGGCTGACATGATCGTTCCACCCCGGTCAACCGCAGTGCTGAGCGATGATGTGGAGACCACTCCGACCCAGCGTGACCGGCATCTCCAAAGCATCGCCGAGTATGGACGCATCGGCTGGCAGAAGAGGTCCGGGTACACGCGTCGGGCTCTGGTGGAGGCCACTATCAGCCGGCTGAAACGAGTGATTGGGAACGGCTTACGCTCACGGACGGATCAGCGTCGCCTGACGGAGGTCGCGATCACCGTTCATGTCCTGAACCGTATGCTCGAGCTTGGACGCCCGAAGTCCGTCCGCATCGCCTAAACGAAAGGCATGGGGTGGGCTCAGTGCGTCCACCAACCGATCCGTGCAACACGGTCTGATGATCTGCTCAGGTGGTTTGTAGCGCCTGGATCAACTCGCGGGCAAAGCTCTCGCTGGCGGGCGGAAGTGTCCGCTCCGCCTTCTTGATGATCGAGACCGCCCGGGTAAATCGCCGGTCATTGACAGGACGCGAGCGCAAGGTCTGCTCAGCTCGGACTTCCATGGCAGAGCCGGGCAGGATGGCGGCCCCCAAGCCCGCCCGCACCATGCCCACCGCCGTCGACATGTACGTTGCTTCGGCGGCAACGATCGGCAGTCGGCCGGCCGCAAGGAACGCTGCATCCACCACCGCACGCACGCTTGTGGCCGGATGCATCAGAATAAGCGGATGGCGGGTCAAGGCCTCTACATCAACCTGTTCCATGTCGCCGAACGAATGTCCAAGCGGGTAGACAACATGCATGTGGTCCTGCGTCGTGTGCAGCACCTCGAAATCGGGATCGACGATCCGGCCGCCTGTCAGCCCAAGGTCAACCTGCTCCTCGCGGACCTGGGCAATGACCCCGCTGGCAATCACGTCATGAATCACGAACGAGATCTTCGGGTTTGCCTCCCGGAACTGGGCGATGATCTCCGGCAGGACACCCGCAGCAAAGGAGGGCAGGGCGGCAAGGCGGACAATACCGTGCCGCTGGGCAGCCACGTCCCGGGCTTCGGCCACAACAGCGTCGAGGTCTCGCACGATGCGCTGCAACGCCGGCACGAGTTCCCGGCCCATCCTTGTGAGGGAGACAGTACGGGTGTTGCGGTCGAATAGACGCACACCCAAGGCTTGCTCCAGATTGCGGATCTGCACCGTGAGCGCCGGCTGCGACAGGTTCAGGAGGCCGGCGGCCCGCGTGAAGCTGCCAAGCTGGGCCACCGTAACAAAGGCGCGGATCTGGCGGAGGTCGGGATTCATAAATTCAGATTATTACTGTGATCCAATCATTTCAATTGTGTGATTACCGGCTCCGGCCTGTAATGCGTGTGAGATCCGGAGGCACGCATGAGACAGATCAGGATCGGCGCCGGCGCAGGTTATTCCGGTGACAGGATCGAGCCGGCCATCGAGCTCGCTGAGAAGGGCGACCTTCAGTATCTGGTGTTCGAGTGCCTCGCTGAACGCACCATCGCCCTGGCCCAGCAAGCCAAGCTCAAGGATCCCGCTGCCGGCTATGATCCGCTGCTGCCGGAGCGGCTTCGGGCGGTTCTCCCTCTCTGCCATTCCAAGGGCATCCGGATCATCACAAACATGGGAGCGGCCAACCCCATTGCCGCAGCCGAGCGAACCCGGGCTGTTGTCCAGGAGCTTGGCTTCAAAGGCCTCAAGATTGCGGCCGTCATTGGCGATGACGTCCTGCCCCATCTGTCCAACGGTGACTACCGCGTCGAGGAAACAGGTGCTGCCGTTGCTGATATCGGCAACCGCGTCGTGTCAGCCAATGCCTATATTGGGGCACAGCCCATTGCCGAGGCGCTCGCCATGGGCGCGGACATCGTCATCACCGGCCGGGCTGCCGATCCCTCACTCTTCGTCGGGCCTCTGATCCATGAGTTCGGCTGGAGCTTGAACGACTGGCATCGGCTCGGCCAGGCCACACTGATCGGGCATCTTCTCGAATGTGCCGGGCAGGTGACGGGCGGGTACTTCGCCGATCCCAGCTACAAGGATGTTCCCGACCTTGCCTGCTTGGGTTTCCCCATCGGCGAAATCAGTGAGGATGGCTCCGTCGTCATCACGAAAGTGGCGGGGTCTGGGGGGCGGGTCACGCCCGCCACCTGCAAGGAGCAGATCCTCTATGAGATCCACGACCCGGCGCGGTATCTTACCCCAGACGTGATTGCCGACTTCTCGCGCGTCACCGTTGAGGAGATCGGGCCTGACCAGGTCCGCATCCAGGGTGCCTCTGGTGGCCCCCAGCCGGAGGCCCTGAAGGTGTCCATTGGGACAGTCGAAGGCTTCGTCGGCGAGGGGCAGATCTCCTATGCCGGACCCGGCGCCCGTGCCCGCGGCGAACTGGCGCTCGACATCGTCAGGGAACGCCTCAAGCTCACGGGTGTCCACACCTCCGAGCTGCGCTTCGATCTCATCGGTGTCAATTCTCTCCATGGAGATAGGCTCTCGAGGAGCGGCAGCCGCCATGAGCCCTACGAGGTCCGCGTCCGCGTCGTCGGGCGCACCGACAGCCTTGCTGAGGCCGTGCGGATCGGCAACGAGGTCGAGACCCTCTACACCAACGGCCCGGCTGGTGGGGGAGGGGTGACGAAGTCCGCCCGTGAGGTGGTCGGCATCCTCTCGACCTACATCCCGCGCGACCTCGTCCGTCCCACCGTTCACTACGTGGAGTGCTGAGATGAAGCTCCGACAGCTTGCCCACTCCCGCACCGGCGACAAGGGCAACACGTCCAGCATCTCGGTCATCGCCTATGACGAGCAGGATTACCCTCTGCTGATCCGGCATGTGACGTCCGAGCGCGTCAAAGCCCATTTCGGCGACCTCGTGGCAGGGGAGGTGATCCGCTACGAGATCCCGAGCCTCGGCGCCCTGAACTTCGTCCTGCGCCAGGCGCTCGGTGGCGGCGTGACCCGCTCGCTGATCCTCGACACCCACGGCAAGAGCCTGAGCTCCGCTCTGCTCGATCTCGAGGTTCCGGAAGAGACCAACACCTACGAAGCGCCAGCCCAAGGCGACGCACAACAATCATCCCCTGGAGGAGGCACCCCATGAGAGTGAAGACCTGGACTGCTGCTTTGGCGCTTGCTGGAACCGTGCTGGCCGCTTGGCCTGCTGCGGCGCAGACCTATCCGACCCGGACCATCAAGTTCATCGTGCCGTTCGCCGCCGGCAGCGCGACGGACGCTCTCGCCCGCATCGTGGGCGAGCATGCCTCCAAGACGCTCGGGCAATCGATCATCGTCGAGAACATGGCCGGCGCGAACGGCAACCTGGCCGCCCAGAACGTGGCCCGGGCCGAGCCTGACGGCCACACGGTGCTGATCACCACGAACACGACGCATGGCGCCAACCAGAGCCTGATGAAGAACGTGCCGTACGACGCGATCAACAGCTTCGAGCCGGTGACGAAGCTCGGCACGATTTCCCTCGCACTGATCACGAACCTGTCTGTACCCGCCAAGAACGTGCAGGAACTCATTGCCCATGCCAAGGCAAAACCCGGCGAGCTCACCTTCGGGTTCGGTTCGAGCTCATCCCGCATTGCCGGCGAGATGCTGAAGTCCCTGGGCAGCGTCGACATCCGGGGCGTGCCGTACCGGAGCAATCCTCAGGCCATCACGGATCTTCTCGGCGGGCAGATCAACATCGTCTTTGCCGACATCTCGACCACGTTGCCCCAGGTCAAGGCCGGCAAGGCGAACGGTCTTGCGGTGTCGACGGCCAAGCGCAGCCCGCTGGCACCGGACCTGCCGACCATGGAGGAGGCAGGCGTGAAGGGTTACGACCTCGCCGCATGGTTTGCCGCGTTCGTGCCGGCCAAGACCCCGAAGCCTGTGGTCGACAAGCTGCGCGAGGCGCTGGTGGCCGCGGTCAACGACAAGACCACCCAGGACAAGCTCCTCACGGCCGGGATCGAGCCGGAGGCCAGTACGCCTGAGGAGCTGAAGGCGTTCGTCGGTGCCGAGATCAAGAAGTGGGCCGACATCGTCAAGGCCGCGGGAATCCAGCCCGAATGATGGCCACCGGAAGGTCGGTGGCTCTCAATCTTTCTACGGGTGAGGAGGAAACATTATGAACTTCAGCAATTGCACCTTGGCGGTTAGTGCCATCGGCTTGGCCCTGCTGAGCGAGATCGGCATGGGCGCCACTGCTGCTGCTGCCAAAGCTTGCGATACCGCCGCGCTCACCGGGATCAAGCTGGAGGGAGCAAGAGTACGTGCGGCGTCGGAGATCCCGCAGGGCTCCTACACACCGGAAGTCACCACGAAACCTCTCGCCAATCTCCCTGCCTTCTGCCGTATTCAGGCCACTGCCTCTCCGACCCCTGACTCACGGATTCAATTCGAGGTCTGGGTGCCCCAGGGCAGCAGTTGGAACGGCAAGCTCGTCACCACCGGCAATGGCGGCTACAGCCCGGTCCTCAGCTATACGGATATGGCCTACGCACTGCGCCAGGGCTATGCGGTGATTGGCGGAGACACGGGGCATCAGTCAGCCGATCCGAACGAAATGTTCTGGGGGGTCGGGCATCCGGAGAGGATCGCCGATTGGGGCAAGCGCTCGATCCACGCTATCACCGTGCCTGGGAAGCAACTCGTTTCGGAACTACGCGCTCAGGACGCAAAGCGGGCCTACTACTACGGCTGCTCGACCGGGGGGCACCAGGGCTATGCCGAGATGCAGAACTATCCGGAGGACTTTGACAGCGTCATTGCCGGTGCTCCGGGGAACAATCGAACCCGTTTGAACGTGGAGTTCCTCCATCGTTTCCTGTCCAATCGTTCTGTCAACACGAATGGATCAGTTATCCTGACGGCACCGAAAGCGACGCTCATCACGCAGTCGGCAATCGCCGCGTGTGACCGCCTCGATGGCGTGACGGACGGTGTTATCGAAGACCCGCAGGCTTGCACGACGGATCGATTCGATGTCGCATCCCTGCAATGCCGTGGGGGTGACGCCGCGAATTGCCTGACCGCCGAACAGGTTGCGGTGGCACAGAAGATATATGCCGGCCCTAAAAACCCTCGTACCGGGGCCCACCTGTATCCTGGCCTGGTCGTTGGCACGGAAGCAGGGTGGCCGCAGTACTGGGGAACGACCGAACCGGTGCGGGCGGACTTCTGGCGCCTGTGGGCCTTTGAGAACCCACAGTGGAACTGGTGGACATTCGACTATGATCGCGACGTTTTGTTCGCCGAGGCGAAGCTGGGCCATCTTGTCGACCAAACCAACCCGGACTTGAACAGCTTCAAGACCAGCGGTGGCAAAGCGATCGTGTACCAAGGCTGGCAGGACCCCGTCGTCAATGCGGTTGACACAATCGGCTACATCGAAAAGGTCACTGCGCTTCAAGGCAGCCGATCCGAGACAGACACATTTCTGCGACTGTTCCTTGTTCCAGGCATGGGCCACTGTAGCGGGGGCGCCGGCGCAACGAACTTCGGCAATCAATCAAGTCCGTCACCTGTGCTCGATCCGGAGCACGACGTGCTCATGGCTCTTGATCGCTGGGTTGAGCAGGGTGTTGCACCGGATCGTATCGTCGCATCGCGCGTCGTCGACGGAAACACGGTTCGCACGAGGCCAATCTGCCCGTTTCCCAAGAAGGCAGCGTATCGAGGCACTGGCAGCACAGACGATGCCTCGAACTTTGTCTGTGAGTAGAAGTAGAACTCAGGGAATTAGCCGCCCGTGAGTGCCGCGCCTGCCAAGTTCCAGGTTCTGACATCGTCAAGGCCGCCGGCATTCAGCCCAAGTAGCAGTCTGTACCAATAACATGACACCAACGGGAGGATGAGATGAAGCGAAGTGCCTTTTGTTTCCTCACCACAGATCCTATATGTGGACGGCTTCCTCCTCACAAGGGTGTTGGTCAGTACTATGATCGGATCGCTTGCGCCCATATGTCCGGCCTGTCGGTGCGGTCGCGCATGACCGCGGGCCAAGATGGTT
>NZ_JBVVAK010000168.1:0-15828 GCF_055792825.1 Microvirga sp. GN3 | reverse complement strand
TATCCGAAAGCCGTGGAGTGCCTGCGCAAGGACCAGCGGGCGGTGCTGGCCTTCTTCGATTGGCCCGCCGAGCACTGGATCCATCTGCGAACGACCAATCCGATTGAGAGTGTGTTCGCCACGGTGCGGCACCGGACCGTGCGCACGAAAGGCTCGCTGTCTCCAACGACCGCCCGGCTGACGGTCTTCAAGCTGCTGATGGCGGCCGCGAAAAGCTGGCGTCGGCTGATGGGCGAAAACCAGTTGCCCAAAGTAATCGCCGGTGTCAGGTTTAAGGACGGCACCGAGATCATTCCGATGCCGACAAACAGCGCCGCCTGATCGGCCCCGTCACCCAAAATCCGTCATAGCTCTGAAGGTAGCCTTGGCGGTCTGCTTCCTCGGTCCAAGCCCCAGGCATGCTCTTGGAGCGGACTCGACCAGATCCAGGACCTGTTGCTGCCATCATAGGCCATGTAGCCGACCTCGATAGGCTCAACGAAGCCGATAGGGGACAAGAGCGGAGCGCCGGCCACGCGTCCTGCTGCCACCGAATTCTGCTTCTCCGAGCGATTTAGGGTCGAAGGACAGCAGCACAAGCGCGAAGGTGGTTCTGCGCCGTTGGCGCTCCCGAGGCTCAAGCGCACCCGCCGTTTCTCAAGGGAGGTGGCGAGGCTTGAGCATATCGTTGAGATTAGTGGAGCGTTGCGTCAAAGTGCCGATTGGATGCAGGGGCGAGTTGCACCCAGCGGTGAAGGGCAGCCCGGATTGCGGCACCGTACAGACAATGGCTTTGCCAGAACTGGGCACCTGCGCCGATTGCCGGCCCTCGCTGAAGGTGTGGTGTTGAGCACAGATTGAGCCAGATCGCCAGCGGTGCAGTCGTGCTCAAACCCGGGTGCGGCGACTCGAGTAGTACCAGATCACAGCGGCGACAACGATCACCAGCAGGATGACCCACCAGTAATCCGTGATCCCCCCGGTTTGCCCTGTCTCGGCAGGGCCAGTGGCAGGAGGCGAGCCGGGTGTCGTCTGCGCCAGGGCGGACGACGCAGCCAGGATGAGAAAGCCGATCAACGCCAGGGGCTGGAGCATGGATGTGCCTCCGGATGAGAGCCTCCGGCCCGGTTCCTCCATCGAACAGCCAAGCCGGACCCATCACGGGAACGCATGCTGTGACAAGGCGTTCCGGTCAGCGCGATCACATTGGCATCATCGGCGTGGTCCATGCTCTGCCCTCTCTGCTTCCGCGCATGGAGAAGCGCATGGCAAGACTCGGATGAATCGGGCGCGCGACTGGCTGGATCGGCACACCAGGCGGAGATGGAACTGACGCCATGGGGATCGTCGCCGGCATCCTTGCACGCGCCATCACCAAGGTGCTCGATGAGAACATGAGGAAATGTGGGGCAACCATGTTGCTCTTCGGATTGGCCCTTCATGCTTTCGCTGTTGAATGGGCTCGATTGCACCGGTTCGAATGGTCCCGTCGCTAGCATCCCACAGATCCTCATGCTCCCCCATCACGACCGCTCGTCCGTTCTCGCCGGCATTGTGGGAGAGTGGTCCGTGCGAAGGGGCGCCAGCTGGCCTGCCGAAGGGATTTACTCACAGGTTGTGGATCGTGGCGTGGTCAACCGAGATGCCGCGCTCGGCCATCATCTCCTCTAGGTCCCGCAGGCTGAGACTGTAAGCCAGATACCAGCGCACGCAGAGCAGGATCACCGACCGATCAAAATGCCTGCCCTTGAACATCACGCACCTCCAGAGCCACGGGAGGAGTATACCGAACTGAGTTACCGATAGGTTTGCGACAGTACCCTTCAAACAAGTGATCAGTGACGCACTGCGCTCGCGGACTGACCGGCGTCGTGCAACTGAGATTGCGATCGCCGTCAGTGCCTTGAACCGCATGCTCGCGCTTGGACGCCCGAAGGCCATCTGCATCGCTTAGCCAAAGATGCAGGATGGGCTCGGTACATTCACCAGTCGGTCCATGCAACACGGCCCCACTTTTCCGCACGATGCGCTAGTTCAATGATGCAGCCGGAACCGGGCAAGAAAGGTGCGAAGCCGCTCGCTGCCGTGGTCCGGTGCAAAAAGCTGATCTGGCGGCCCCTCGCTGTCGATCATGCCGTCCGCCATGAAGACGATCCGCTTGCTCACCTCCCGTGCGAAGACGATCTCGTGTGTGACCACAAGCATCGTCATTCCCTGCTCCGCCAGTTTCAGAACCACATCCAGCACTTCGCCGACCAGCTCGGGATCAAGAGCCGATGTGATCTCGTCGAGCAGGAGGATCTTCGGATCCATGGCAACCGCACGCGCAATACCGACGCGTTGCTGCTGCCCGCCCGAAAGCTCCGATGGCAGCCGGTCGAGTTTGTCCGTCAACCCGACCTGCTTGAGCCAGTGGGCTGCGATGTCGCGAGCTTCGCCCCGGGACTTGCGGCGCACCTTGACGAGGCCGAGCATTACGTTCTCTGCGGCCGTGAGGTGAGGAAACAGATTGAACATCTGGAAGACCATGCCGGTCTCGGCACGCATTCGCGCCAACTCCCGCTCGGATCGCATGCGGCGTCGCGCGAGGTCCCGGTAGCCCACCTCCTCGCCGTCGATGGCGATCGAGCCACCGTTATAGACTTCGAGAAAATTGACGCATCGCAGCAGCGTCGTCTTTCCGCTGCCGGACGGGCCGAGGATCGTGACCACCTGCCCGCGTTCGACATCGAGATCGACACCGCGCAACACGGGAACATCCCCATAGGACTTTTCGACGTTGCGCAGGCGCAGCAGGGGAACGCCATGGCGAGGAGATGAGGTTCCGGCCATATCACTCCCGTATGTAGGCGTAGCGGCTCTCGAGCCGCCGGCTGAGCGTCGACAGGGTGTAATTGATCACGAAGTAGAACAGCGCGCCAAGAACGTAGAGCGGCATCGCATCGTAGGTGCGGCCGATGACCTGCTGGATCGATTGCATCAGGTCGGTCACGCCGAGCAGAGAGACGAGTGCGCTGCCCTTGACCGCATCGGTTACGCCATTGATCCACGGAGGCAGGAAGCGGCGCACAGCCTGCGGAGCAATGACGTAGGCAAGCCGCTTGGGAAAGGTGAGACCGATCGCCTTGGCGGCATCCATCTGGCCACGTGGAATGGACCCGATGGCGCCGCGGACGTTCTCGATCACCTGCGCCGTCTTGAACACCGTCAGCGCCAATACGGCCGCGCTGAACGGCTGCAGGTTAAGGCCGGTGATCGGCAATCCGTAAAAGACGAAGAAGATCAGGACCAGAATCGGAATGCCGCGGACGATGTCGCTGAATCCACGCACCATCCAGCGCAAGGGCATTGGCCCGTAGACCAGAACGATGCCCAGGAGACCGCCTGCGATGAGCGACAGAACCACGGTCAGCACCGACACGGACAAGGTGACAAGCAATCCCGTCGTCAGGAAAGGAAGAGCGTAGACGATCGCGTTCAGCATCTTTAGTGCCCGATCGCGAAACGGCGTTCGATGGCTCGCAATCCGAAGAGAATGGCGTAGCCGGTGACCAGGTACATGGCAGTGACGACGAGATAGACCTCAACGATGCGGAACGTATTGGTGTTGATCCATTGCGCGCCGTAGGTGAGTTCGGGAACGGCGATGACCGACGCGACGGACGTATCCTTGAAAAGGGACACGAAGGTGTTGGACAAGGCCGGAAGCGTGATGCGCAGCATGGTCGGAAGCCGCACATGGATCAGCCGCTGCCATGGCGTGAGGCCGATGGCCTTGCCAGCATCAATCAGGCCGGCAGGCACCGCAGCGAGGCCGGAGCGGAAAACCTCGACGAGGTAAGCGCCGGAATAGACCGAAAGCGTCGCCACGAAGGATGTCGTCGCATCGTAGGAGATATCCACTGCCTGGGGTAGCCCGTAGAACACGAGATAGACGAGCAGGATCAGCGGAACGTTCCGGATGAACTCCACGTAAAGGCCGATCAATGACCGCACGATCCGGTCCCCGGCCACATACGCAATGGCGAGCACAAGCCCGATCAGGACGCCGATGGCGATGGCAACGATGGCCAGTTCAAGGCTGAGAAGGAGACCGCTCCAGAGTTTGTCGAAATGACGCCAGATCAGGTTGAAGTTGAGAGTGTAGCCCATCGTCCGTCCCGGTGAGGGGTAAGGGCCGGGCGCTCCCTGCGGAGCGCCGGGCCGAGCGTTCAGATCGAAGGGAAGCCGGGCGTGCGCGTGGGCGCGTCCAATCCGAAGAACTCCTTGAATGCACCGTCATAGAGCTCGTTCTGGTGCCCGTACATGGCGACATTGAACGTTGTGTTGACGAAGTTCAGCCAGTCCTGATCACTCTGCCGGACGGCCGCGCTGTAGAGCATGCTGAACCATTTCTTGCCCGCATCGGCATAGCGGTTCGGATCGCGCGCCACCATCCAGCGGACCGTCGACAGATCCACCGCCGCCGCATCGGCACGCTTCGCCTCGAGCGCCTGAATGACATTGGCCTGAGTATCGATCTGCATCACTTGCGCGTGCGGCAGAACCGAATGTACCGATCGCTCCGCATCGACATTCTGAAGAATCGAGACCTTCGTGCGGTTGCCTCCGGCGAGGAGCTGATCGAAACTTTTATTGGCTGCGTCCGGCCGGGTCAGAAGTGCGATGCCCTCGACATAATAGGGTCGCGTGAAGGCGACGAGTTGTGCCCGGGCGGGCGTGACCGTCATGAACTGGATGACGATATCGACCTTGCCTGTGGTGATGTTCGGGATGCGTTGTGCCGGATCCTGACGGACGAATTCCACCTTCGTCTCGTCATCGAAAAGGCCCTTGGCGAGAATACGGGCCATGGTGATGTCCATGCCGACGAGCTCGCCCTTGTCGTTTTCGAAATGCCAGGGCGCGTTGGTGCTGCCGGTGCCGACGATCAGCTTGCCACGATCGAGAACGGTCCGGAGAATGCTGTTGCCCGCCGCCTGAGCGGCCGCCTTCTCGGGCGTCAGCGTGACTGCTGCGGCAGCCAAGCCCGCGACTGCGATTCCGGCCGTGCCAAGCTTCAGAAAGTCCCTGCGTGCCTGCTCGTGTTCCACGGTATCCTCCATCCGGTACCACCTCTGGGTTTCGGAGTCCGCGCTGGCCGGTACCCTGCCGTCCGCTCCGTTGCCGTCGGCTGCTTGCGGCCGAACGTTGTCCCGTATATTGGATGTCAATCTAGCATCTTGGACAAAAGACTATCAAAACTAGGCCGGTCAGCAAGAGCCAATATTTCCTTGCGGAATCACCCGGCGGGGAGGCCAGATTGAACGGAGAGGACCGTTGACCAATGCTCCATCGAGCCGGAGCGAATCGGGGTCGGAAGGCTCTCGCGGACGCGGCATCGATCGCGTCATTCACCTTCTGGATTTCCTGCATCGGCACGGCGGCCCGATGAAGATTGGAGATCTGGCGCGCGAACTCAATGCGCCGCGCTCCTCGATCTACGAGATCGTCCGCACTTTGTCGGAAGCCGGGTTGCTGGAGACGAATTCCGACGGTCGCGTCTTCTTCGGCAAATCCCTCTACTTCTATGGCGTCGACTACCTGCGCGAGCATGATATCGTCCGGCGTGGGCGCGACGAAGTCGACCGCCTGGCCCGCGAAACCGGGGAGACCACCCAGCTCTGCATGCTCCATGAGAACAGATACCTGGTGGTCCACATGCGCGCCGGAACGCAGCCGTTCCGCATCAGCTCCGATATTGGGACGCAGATCCCCCTGCCCTGGACGGCATCGGGACATCTTCTCCTGTCCCACCTAGAGCCGGCCGAAATCCGGGCGATGATCGGTTCGGAGGATCTGCGGCTTCCCGGCGGACAGTTCATCGAGATCGAGGACTTCGTCGCATCGGTGCAGGCCGCCCGCCGCGATGGTTACTGCGTCACATCCGGTCTGGTCGATGCCTATACGCAGTGCATCGCCGCTCCCGTACTCGACCAGCAGGGCCACGCCGTCGCGACCCTGTGCTTCGTGGTCCGGGTGGACACCAGCGCCAATCGAATAGCCGAGCTGCGCGACATCCTCAGCGAGAGTGCTCAATCCTTGTCCCTGTTCCGCTCTCCCGCCACGGGTATCATTCAGCTCTGAACCCAGACCCCGTCTCTTACTCAGCCCAAACTTCTGAGCGGCTTGCGATTTTTGCTCAGAGTGAGAGGATCACGACCGGCGCCGACGTGACCCCTCTGTTGTAGCTATTTGTCTCGATTATTCAGCCGGTCGCGTCTGTTCTGATAGGAGTCAAGTTTCTAAGCCGATTTACACTGATCCGCCCATCGGTGTTCGTGCATGGCATGGCCGCGGCGGGTACTGTCAAGTTGGCAAGATCTGGGGCCTATGGCATGGTCAGGGGCATGAGCACGACGTCCAATCCGCACCGCAGTTATCGCTTTCCGGCCGAAATCATCAATCAGGCGATCTGGCTATATCACTGCTTCAGCCTGAGCCTGCGTGACGTTGAGTTGATCCTCGCAGCGCGCGGAGTTGTGGTCAGCTACGAGACGATCCGCGAGTGGAGCCTGCGCTTCGGGCGGGCCTATGCCAAGACGCTCAAGAAGCGGCGGCCGCAGCCCGGTGACAAATGGTTCTTGGACGAGGTGTTTGTTCGCATCCGAGGCGAACTGCACTACCTCTGGCGAGCCGTTGATCAGCACGGCAACGTGCTCGATGTCCTGGTCCAGAGCCGCCGCAACACGAAGGCGGCCAAGCGGTTCTTCCGCAAGTTGCTGAAGGGCTTGTGCTACGTGCCCAGAGTCATCGTGACCGATAAACTCGGGTCCTATGGCGCGGCCAAACGCGAGATCCTGCCAGGCGTCAAACACCGTCAGAGCCGGTATCTCAACAAGCGCTGTGAGGTCTCGCACCAACCGACCCGACGGCGGGAACGCCACATGAGGCGGTTCAAATCAGCCCGCCATGCCCGGCAGTTTCTCTCGATTCACACTCCGATCCACTTCCACTTCCAGCTCCGCCGTCACCGTGTTTCCGCGAGTGAGTATCGAGCGGCCCGAGACTGCGCCTTTGCTACTTGGCGCGAGGTTGCTGGGCTGCCCTCGTAGGCTAACCTGGCCTGCCCCGATCGTTGCTCCAGTGGCAGCGTTGTCTGCTCGGCCTCAAGTTGACACTACCGTGATGCCCTCCTTGGCGAACCGCGATACATAGGAGCGGGTGATAACGGCCGGACCGGTCTGGCCTAGGCATCACTCCGCCCGCGGCGGCTGCCACGAAACCTTCCGCAGGAAGCAATCCGGATCCGGCGGGGCCGATACCAAGGGCCTTCGATACCCGAGCCTCACGCATGTTTGATCCTGAGACAAACGGCTTCGACGGCTTCGTCCATGGTCACCTGCCCACGCGCGTGAAACCATGTCGAGCCGATCACAACGCCGAATTCGCTGCTAACCCTGATGGTCGGCCGCGCGGGAGATGGCATGAGCAAGATCGCGATGTTTGGCTCGCTTCTTGGGTTGCTGCTGCTTGCGTCAGGGCAGGCCGGGGCTCAGACCGACTACTCCAAGGTGGAGATTAAGACCACCGATCTCGGCCACCGCACCTATATGCTTGAAGGGGCTGGCGGCAACATCACCGTGGCGGTAGGCGAGGACGGCGTTATCATGGTCGATGGCCAGTTCGCGCCGCTGCACGACAAGATCAAGACGACAAGATCAAGGCGGCGGTCGCAGCCGTGTCGAAGGGACCAGTCCGCTATCTCGTTAACACGCACTTCCATGGCGATCACACCGGCGGCAACGAGGGCTTTGCCAAGGACGGTGCTGTTGTGACGGCGCACGAGAATGTCGCCAAGCGCCTGAGCGCCGGCACCATCAATGGATTGACCGGTGCCAAGATCCCACCCGCACCAGAGGGTGCGATTCCGACCAGAACCTACGGGACGGAGATGACGCTGCAGGTCGGAGGGCGTGAGGCGGTCCTGAAGCACTTCGCCAATGCCCACACCGACGGCGACACCTACGTGTACTTCCTCGACGCGAATGTGCTGGCGACGGGCGACATCGTGACCTTGGGCATGCGCTATCCCAACATCGATTTTGCGAATGGCGGCAACATCAAGGGCATGATCGCGGGAACCGATGTCTTCCTCGCGCTGGCCAATAACGACACCAAGGTCGTCCCAGGCCACGGGCCGCTGACTGATCGGGCCGGGATCGCAGCCTACCGCGACATGCTCGTGACGGCGCAGGACCGCGTGCAGAAGCTGATTGCGGACGGCAAGAGCCTCGACGAGGCAGTTGCGGCCACGCCCTTCGCCGACATCGGTGCCAGGATCGGGGCGAACGAGGAGCAGAATGCGAATTTCGTGCGGGTGATCTATCGCTCGCTCAAGTCGTAGGCGGCACCGCTTGGCCGCCATCGTCAGCCAGTCACCTGACCGGGATCGTGCGGGCACGGCGGCTGTCACAGGCCGTGATGGGCAACATCCGCCAGAACCTGTTCTTCGCCTTCATCGACAACGCGGCGGCGGCGCCGGTCGCGGCGGGCGTACTCTACCCGATCTT
Organism: Microvirga sp. GN3; assembly: GCF_055792825.1. Taxonomy (NCBI): domain Bacteria; kingdom Pseudomonadati; phylum Pseudomonadota; class Alphaproteobacteria; order Hyphomicrobiales; family Methylobacteriaceae; genus Microvirga; species Microvirga sp. GN3. Next base: position 7,297 of record NZ_JBVVAK010000168.1, on the reverse strand, counting down.
CGGCATCCTGCTGTCACCGGTCATCGGCGGCCATGGCCCTGTCGTCGGTGAGTGTCATCGCAAATGCCCTGCATCTGCGAGCGACGCGGCTGTGAGGTCTTTGTCGAGACGAGCAGGGCAAGAATGAAGAGGGGCCGGCGCCCGGAGGCCCGACCCCTATGTCTCCGTCCGCTGGGGATCTAACTGACGGTGGTCAGACAGGGAACGGTTCCAGCGGCCCATGAGCTTCTTATAAAACCTTTTCGGGCATGAAGCTAGGCCGTTGCCCGAGAGTCACACCACGCTCTGTGCGCAAGGACGCGAGCGATCCTTCAGATTTCCCCTGAGCGACAAACAAGCGACGGTCGTCAGAACGATGCTGCTGTGGGATTGGCCTGCACGACACGACGAGCACGGGCATCAAGGCGCTGGGTCAGCCGGTCCGAATTCATCATGGTAGGAAGCGAAAGCATCAGTCACGATCTGCTCGATTTCTGCGACTTCGGCATCGGTGAGAGCTGCGAAATCGGACCGCCGACGCTTTTTCGAGAGCTTTCCGTTATTCTGGGAACTAAAGGTAATGAGCAGGCCCAGCGTGCGGTCAGGCATTTCGACAACCTCTTGAATACGCCGTTTCGCCTCATCGTGACTGCGCAGGTAGGCGAGTTCCTTCGGGAGGTCGTCTTCGATGGTTCTCCGAACGCATTCGTACAGAAGTTGAGCGACTTCGGTCGCGTCGAAGTACCGGTACAGGTCGGTCGTGTCGTTCAACACCTCCACGTTGAGAGATGCAGATGGGCGCCATTCGATGAAAGGCATCAAGGCGGAGGAGTGGTGCTGCAGAGCCTCACGGTAATCGTCCATCCGGTCCAGAAGAACGGAGGAAACAGGAAAAATCATGCCCGGGGGCGTGAAGCCTTTCTCTGCCAGAACGTGGTGGATGAGGTAACGGTGGAGACGGCCATTGCCGTCCTCGAAGGGATGAACGAAGACGAAGCCGAATGCCGTCGCTGCCGCTTGAATCACGGCATCCACGCCCGAATCGCGCCCCATCCGGGCGTTGGCGGCTAGCAATCCTGCTATGAGCTGAGGCAGATCCTGCTGCCGCGCCGAGATGAATTCAGGCAACGGATTGTTGTCGACGTCGCGGTCGCCGATGAAGCCACCTTCCGTACGCAGGCCGGGTCTGACGAACCGATTGTCTTCCACGATGATATGTTGAAGGCGAACGAGTTCATCCTCCGAAAGCGGCCGCTTTCCGGCTTGAGCGACGGCTCGCCCCCACCGCTCGATCCGATTTCGCGGCGGGCTTTCGCCTTCGATCCGATAGCTGGCTTGGCTGTCCGCGAGGAGCATGAAGCTCGCGGCTCGGGCAACGATCCCCTTCGAGATCCGTCCGACAAGATCTTTGGCCTGCGTATCCCAACGGCTTCCAACGAATTCGTTCAAAACGGCGGTGCGACGGATCACAGGGCAGAATTCGGGAACACCCAGCAGATTGTCCCTGACCCGGTGCCGTGTCGAATTGACCGGCGTAGTTGTGAAATAAGCCTTTGGATCGAGCGCATCGACGTAGTTCCCGGCCTCGGCATTCGGTCTGTCAAGGCGATCACCGGTGAGCCACTCGTAGAAGAACCAGATCCGGCGGGCGAAGGCCCCCGTTGAGGCTGAATTGACAAGGGTTTCGATCTCGTGCTTGGGCACCGCCTGAAAGAGGCGTTTGAGAATGAGAAGATCCATGGGCTCGTGGCGAAGGGCGAACGCCAGATGCCCGCTCAAGGAGTCCTCCGGTTTGAAGCGCTTGTCGTAGATGGTCCACTCATCCTGATGGCGGATGCTGCCCCTCACAAAGCCGGTTGAGACACAGGAAAACGATCGGAGCGGTGCGTTCAAGCCCCAAGCCTTAACCAAGGCTGCCCCCCCCGCGAGATGTGCGTTGCGTGGCACAAGCACGCCTTGGAGGACAGCCGGGGGCGAAAAATCAGGCATGAGGTCGAAAACCGTTTATTGATGTCGAAGAATAATTAATTTAGGTGGCTCGCGCCGAAAATCAATTATGTCGAAAACCGATTATGAGGGTCGAAATCTCATTAGAAACGGGCTGCCATGTCGAAATCCGATTATCCCATGGTGGAAGACTTACGGACCAGCTATGCTCCGGGCCGAAGCCGTTCACCTACCTATAGGACGGGTGTCCGCTGGCATCTTGGTGTGAGACGTCGTCGCGAGCGTTCTCAGACACCCTCTAGCGTTGAACGTCTAACTTGAGAATATGCACTTGGGTTGAGAATTTGATTGGCGTTGTACATTTCTTTTGAGACGGCCGCCGTCCAATGTTGATTTCGGATTGTGGAGGCGGGATCGGCGACAGCGTCGAGTGCACCGCATTCGAATTGACATCTAAAGTGAGAAACCAAACGGTCCGTTTGTCTCATTATTGATGCCCAAAGCTGCCGTAATCCCGATTTCCCATTTCAAGATGTCAGCTGACACCTGCGGAATGGCAGCTATTCGCGGTCGCAGACGAAACGTCCCATGCTTAGCCTCGAACACGAAGCGCCTGGTTCAGCCAGGCGCCCCTGCCACGTCAGGGCTCGTTGAACTGTTGGCGGGTTTTTGGCTCGACGATTACACTCGGCGGCACGTCCTTCGATCCCATCTCGACCAGATGCTGCAAGTCACCACCCGACACGGCGTCTGCTGTTTCGGTCGGTGTGGCGCGCTGGATGCCAAAGGTCGCCGGCGGCCGCGCCGTGTCGGCGGCAGCCGCTTTCTCATCCCCGACCTCGGAGAGCGTCGTTGGAGCAACCAGGCCAAGGCCGACCGCGTGCTCGGCCATCGCCATACTGTCGGCCGCCAGCACCAGACTGCTGCCCGCACCCGCCACCACTTTGGCGAGGCCCTCGATCTCTTTGATCCTTTTGGGATCCCGGGAGACATTCCGAATGTAGACCGCCAGCACCCGCCCGGGATGCTCGTCAACGATCTGGCGGTAGATCTCAGGATCATGCTGACCGCTGTCGCCGATCAGCACGAAGGGCAGCTCATTGTAGGGCTCTGTTGCAGTAACTAGGAAAGAGCATAACGAGCCCTAACCCGGAAGCTGTCGTCAGGCGGCGAGACCGAAGAGTTGGTTGACGAGGCGGACTTCGCCTGCCGCTCCCAGCCGCTGCAGGAGGCAGTGCCCACGACGGATCATCCGCATCACCTCGAAGCCTTTGATGGTCGCACGCGCCGTTTTCATGCTCTGAAAGCCGCGTGCCGGCCGGATCACGCGCTTGAGCGCACCGTGATCCGCCTCGATGATGTTGTGAGATACTTTGAGGGGGGATGTCACATTAACGGTGAATACTACCCTGTACTCGTCAAGAAAAAATCTCGCGCCGAGGGAAATCAACGACTTGGGCTGTGCAAAAAACTGACCTCGTCGGGCAGCTCAATGGCTATACTCAGTTAATGTGACACCCCCCAATGAGAACACCAACGGACTGCTGCGTCAGTACTTCCCGAAAGGCACTGACCTGAGTGCGCACAGTGCCGCGGAGATCGCCGCCGTAGCAGCCACCCTCAACGCAAGGCCGAGGAAGACGCTGGGCTGGAAAACTCCTGCAGAGGCGCTTGACGAATGGCTGCGGGAGGTCAACAGAATCCGTGTTGCGACGATCGCTTGAATCTGCCCAATATGTGTCGATCAAGTACACCGAGCGCCTCGCCGAGGCCGGCATCGAGCCGTCGGTCGGCAGTGTTGGGAACTCGTACGACAATGCCCTGGCGGAAACCGTCATCGGCCTGTTCAAGACCGAGGTGATCCATCGGCGCGGTCCATGGCGCTCCTTTGAGAGCGTCGAGTTCGCCACGCTTGAATGGGTCGATTGGTTCAACAACCGGCGCCTGCTCGAGCCCATCGGCAGCATTCCGCCCGCCGAGGCGGAGGCTGCCTACTATGCGAAGCTTGAGGTCATGCCGATGGCCGCGTAAAATCCAAGCCAACCAGCCTCCGGAAAACTCGGCGCGGTTCAACAGAGCCGGGCCGCCCTGGCTGGGAACAATCGGCGCCAACTTTGCCTCAATCCCGGTGCAGTCTGGTCAGCATGACTCGACGCAAGCGCCGACCGGACCCCTCGGATGAAATTCGGCAGTTGATGGCCACGAGGCGGCTCATCCACGCCATCGCGGTCCTCTCAGGATTGGTCGTTGGGCTTTATCTGAAGCAGCATGGATTTTAGGCGGCCTGAAACGCTCGGCGGGCTCGTTCCTGGATCGGCCGTGTTGCACGGATCGAAGGCTCATCAGCCCGAGTTCAAGCGATGCGGACGGACTTCGGGCATCCAAGCTCAAACATGCGGTTCAAGGCACTGACGGCGATGGCCACCTCCGTCGTACGACGCCGATCCGTCCGCGAGCGCAGCGCATTTCCAATCACTCGTTTCAGCCGGCTGATGGCGGCCTCGACCAGAGCCCGACGAGTGTACCCAGACCTTTTCTGCCAGCCCATGCGTCCATGCTCGGCGATGCTGTGGAGATGCCGATCGCGCTGGGTCGGAGCGCTCTCTGCCGTATCACTCGGCACGGCAGTCGCTCGTGGTGGAACGATCACGTCCGCATCAGGATGACGCTTGGTGATGGCGCCGTAGATACCAGCCTGATCATAGGCTCCATCGCCGATGAACGAGGCAAGTGGGCCGGGGATCTGATCGAGCAAGGGCCCAACTTGTGAGTCATCATCGACCTCATTGGAAGTCAGCTCTGATGCCAGGATCTGTCCGGTCTCAGCATCGACACCGATGTGCAGCTTGCGCCAGGATCGGCGTCTCCGCGTCCCATGCTTCTCGATCAGCCACTCGCCGGGTCCGCACAGACGCAGGCCTGTGCTGTCGACCACCAGATGCACTGGCCCGGTATGGGAGATTGGTTTTGGCACCTCAAGGGTCTCGGCGCGACGGCTGAGGGTGGAATGATCCGGCACCGGCAGATCAAGACCGAGGAGCCTCAAAATTGAGCCGATTAACCCTTCGGTTTGGCGTAGCGCCAGCCGGAACACCGCCCGCAGGGTCAGCGCTGTCCTGATGGCCAGAGCGGAATAGTGCGGCTGACCGCCGCGTGTGGTGCGCGGCTCGGCATGCCAGGCGGCAATTGCTTCCTCAGAGAACCAGACCGTCAGGCTTCTGCGCCGGCGCAGAGCCGCATCATACTCCGCCCAATTCGTCACCCGGTGCCGCTGCTTGGGGATGCGGTGACGGCGAGCGGCGTTGGCTTTGAACGGCACGGGAGACATCCGACATGAAGAGCGCAGTCCTCCTATGTCACCCAATGCCGGTTACCAACTTGCCCATCCGTGCAACAAGGCGACGTCATCGTAGTTGGCGATCCGAATTGGAACACCCGCCGGCACAGTCTCCTCGGCCTTGCGGGGATTGCGAGCCATCGCGGCCACGGGACACCCCATGGCTGAAAGGCAGCGGAGCGCCATGCCGCCGACATGTCCTGAAGCTCCGGTCACGAGAATCATGTCTGTCGCGCGCTCCTGTCGATTGTTTCGGTGGATTGCAGGAAATATCTCATCGGTCCAGGTTACTTACCTGCTTCCTGGTGGTGTTTGCTGCCGAATGCCGGACATTTCCGATTCAACGGTGGAATTGTGATAAGCCGTTCATGGAACTCATGCCCCTTTCGGGTATCCTGAGGTCCGGGCCTGGAGGAGTTAATGACTGGCACGCTTCCCACCTATCATGCTGCCTTCCTCGATAAAGCCCGCGGCATCCTCTCGACCGATCCTCGCATCCATACTTTGCTCGGCGGCGGCTCGTTGATCCACGGCGGCATGGATGAGTTCTCCGATCTCGACCTCGTTGTCGTCGTCGAGGACGACTCCTACCCTGAGGTGGCTTTGTTGCACGGATTGGCGAGTTGGTAACTGGCACGGGGTGACATAGGAGGCCTGCGCCCTTCCTGTCGGATATCTGCCATGCCGTTCAAAGCCAATGCCGCTCGCCGTCACCGTATCCCCAAGCAGCGGCGCCGGGTGACGAACTGGGCGGAGTACGACGCCAGTCTGCGTCAGAGGGGCAGTCTCACCGTTTGGTTCTCTGAGGAAGCGATCGCCGACTGGCGCGCTGAGCCCCGCACCACACGCGGTGGTCAGCCGCATTATTCGGCCCTGGCGATCATGACAGCCCTGACGCTTCGGGCGGTGTTCCAGTTGGCGCTGCGTCAGACCGAAGGCCTGATTGGCTCGATCCTTCAACTCCTCGGTCTGGATCTGGCGGTGCCGGACCACTCGACCCTCAGCCGTCGCGCCGAGACCCTCGAGTTGCCAAGATCAGTCTCACGCACCGGGCCGATACATCTGTTGGTCGACAGCACAGGGCTGCGGCTGTGTGGGTCCGGCGAGTGGCTGATCGAGAAGCATGGGACGCGGAGACGCCGATCCTGGCGTAAGCTGCACATCGGGGTGGATGCTGATACCGGCCAGATCCTCGCGACAGAGTTGACGCCCCATGATGTCGATGATGGGTCGCAGGTCGGGCCCTTGCTCGAGCAGATCTCCGATCCACTCGCCTCACTCACAGGCGATGGAGCCTACGATCAGGCGGGCATCTACGACACTATCGCGAAGCGCCATCCTGATGCTGACGTGATCATTCCACCCCGATCAACAGCGGTACCAAGCGAGATGGCAGAAAGCGCTCCGACCTGGCGCGACCGGCATCTTCAAAGCATTGCTGAGCATGGACGCATGGGCTGGCAGAAGCGGTCCGGGTACACGCGACGAGCCCTGGTGGAGACTGCCATCAGCCGACTTAAACGAGGGATCGGAGACGCCTTGCGTTCACGGACGGATCAACGCCGTATGACCGAGGTTGCCATTGCCGTTCATGCCTTGAACCGCATGCTTGAGCTGGGACGCCCGAAGTGCGTCCGCATCGCCTGAATTCGGCCTATGGACCGCGTTCAATGCGTGCACAACCCGATCCGTGCAACAAAGCCTCGCAGATCACAAAGGGTTTTCTGAAGGGAACTTTTAAGATCGACTTTGATGGCGATGGTAAGGAAGATGCCTCGATCAATGCGCAAGTTCCAGAAATCAGCTTGAGAGATTATCTCACAAATACTCAAGACAGACTCTTGATATTCGATGATCTTGAGCGCTGTTCCATGAAAGTATCAGATGTATTAGGCTACATAAATTATTTCGGTAATTACCCACGCCGTTGCTGAGGCTGGTTTCAGGCGCTGACGGTAGCGAGAATGGTGCCGAAGACGGTGACACTTGGCGTGAGCCGAGCCGTATCGACGACGGTGCGCACGGCCGCTTCGC
>NZ_JBVVAK010000167.1:0-15886 GCF_055792825.1 Microvirga sp. GN3 | reverse complement strand
CGCCCGCCGGCTCAAGACCCTGCGCGGCCTCACCCCCTACGAGTACATCTGCAAGATCTTTACAAGCGAGCCGCAACGCTTCAGGCTCGACCCGCTCCACCAAATGCCGGGACTAAACATCTCTAGCAAATCGGCACTTTTTGTGGGTGAGGCAGACCAATGGGTCCTTTCAGGAAAAGTTGAGGCAAACTCGAACAGCAAGCGCAGATGTGACAAGCGGTTAGCAGAAGGCCTGCGGCATCCTTTGGCGGGGTCTACACCCGGAGGTCACTGATGAGGACGCTCGCACAGGATAGCTACAATCTGGCAAAGTGCTTACTCAGAGCTCGCTTCCGCCCGCCTCACCCTCTGAGGCGGGCTTTCCCCAATGGGATCAGGCGTCATGATATGCTCTCCGGCCGATTGCTTGATCGGCCCGTTCCATTTGAGGAATACCCTATGCGTCGCCGTCCCTCAGCCCGACTGCTTGTCCTCGATCCGGCTGGAAGAGTGCTGTTGTTCCGCTTCTCACACCAGCGAGGGGCTCTTGCAGATCAAGCCTACTGGGCCACGCCGGGAGGTGGCCTCGAAGAGGAGGAAACATTTCAACAGGCAGCTATCCGGGAACTCAGGGAAGAGACTGGCCTCTACGTAGACACCATGGGACCGGAGGTGGGGAGCCGAGAGTTCGTCCTGCAGCTCCCGGATGGGGAGCATGTCATGGCGGACGAACGCTTCTTTGTTGTTCTGGCTGAGCATACGGACCTGTCTCGTGACGGCTGGACACCCGAAGAGCAGGAGGTCATGGCGGACCATCGCTGGTGGTCTATGGTGGAACTGGCTCAAACGTCTGAGACGGTCTGGCCAGACAATCTCCTCGATATCCTGAACACGATTGAAATCCCTGCGCCTGCAGACCGGACAGCCCTCCCATCTCATCGCATTCCATAAGGTTTCGTTCCGGCATTAGGGAGCAAAGACCACTGGAATTCACTCAACCTGCTGACCTTGCGAGCTTTTGCGGGCGAGCAAGATTGGCTATCAGACATTCGGAGTTGAACGACGCGGAATGCCGTGACTGGCTTGTAGCGCATTGCGCGATTGGGGCTTAGTCGTCCGCATGAATCCGCTCGCCCTCGTCGACCAAAGGAGCCGTCCCATGATCATCCGCCCCATGACCAGAGGAGATGCTGAGGCCATCCATGCGATTCACAGCGCGTGCCTGACCCGGACATTGCTGGGACGCTACACACACGAGCAGATCACGGCATGGATGGACGGTCGCACTCCGGAAGGATACGTCCGAGCCTCCGAGGCTGGAGAGCGGTTCTTCGTTGCGGAGGTGAACGGTTCCGTCGTCGGGTACGCCTCGTGGGAGGATGACGAGTTACTGTCGCTGTTCGTTCATCCGGACTGCCAATCCCAAGGCGTAGGCTCGGCTCTCGTCGAAACCTGTCTCGCCGATGCCGAAGGCACGGGAGGCGCCATCACCAAGGTTAAGTCGGTGTTGGGAGCGGAGGCATTCTACGCGAAGCATGGCTTCATATCGGAATGCCGGGGAAGCACAGCGAAGCGAGGCGTCGAGATCCCAGACACGAGGATGCGCCGGGAGCACCCAGGGGGTTCCGGACATCTCTCGGCTTCTACAGGAGCCAAACCATTCCGACCATGAGCCGCCAGCAATCCCCTGTTAGTCGGAACGAATGCCCGACAGCGAACTCGATCGCGTAACCGCCGGCGATCCACCATGGGAACTGTGCTTCTGAGAACAACGAGCCTACCTCTGTCACAGACAGTGGCCGCCATAGGGGGCAGAGTTCGTGGGCATATCGGGAACGTCGTCCACTCTCATTGCATAGAGGCAGTTGTGGGAAATCAGGAGCCGCTCGAGCTATGAGATGCGGTCCAGATAGGCGGCGATCTTGGCACGGCTCTTTAGCAGCGCCTTCGGGCCAGGGAACAGCTCGAACAGCTTTTTGTGGGCGTCGAACGAGTTCCAGTTATTCTTGCGGATGCGATACTCGGCCACCCACTGAAGGAGGCCCTGAAAGCGCGTCTGGCTTCCACCGCCTTGAAGTCCGCGCTGTCGAATGTTGCTGATGCATTCGTCTTCGGGCAGATCAAGCCAGATCAACGTCGTGGCACGACCCAGCACCATATGCACGAGTTGGCCGTAGACACCCTCCATAATCCACTGATCCGCTTCAGCTGCAGTTTGCACGTCCTTGTCGCGCAACGCCCGATCCCGAGCGACGCCATAGCTGCCGGGCTCCCAATGCAGATCGTCGAGATGGATGACCTGATGCCCGAGAACGTCGCCAAGTTTGCGTGCAAGCCACGTCTTGCCGCAGCCGCCGTTGCCCATGATCAGCGTTCGGTCAAAGGCTTGTCGCTGTTCCACTGGCACCTCCACGAGCCCTGCGTAAGGAAACATCGGTCAGAGCAGGGTTCGGAACTCCATAACGGCTTTCTACCAAATTCAAGCGACCGCGTACTCTCCGAGGTGAGGCAAAGTGATGGCATGTTTCTGCGAGATGATGAGGCAAACCCGAAAATAAAGCTAAATTTCTACAATTACTTAGCGGAAGGGCTGAGCCATCCTTTGCCACCCTCTACACACTGGCTGCCAGTCCCACCATGAAGTACAAATCGACATCAGCCGGGAAGCGGTGGCGAGTATAGCGAGGAGGACGAGACTGGTTCATTCCTCACGTATGGCTCCCTGCGGTCACCTTCCGGTTAACCTGACGGTGCCCCGCTGACTCCTCTTTCGGAACACTTCCGCAGAGGCAGATCCCACCGCGACCTGTGATGAGCCGTCTGAGCTTTCTCACCAATTTTTAAACTGTTTCTCATTCGCTTCTAAAGGGTAGCTCACTAACTTTTAATGGCTTTCTTCCCGCTCCCCAACAGATTCGGTTGTTAACTGGCTGAACATTTGCCGGCTCCCTATTGGCCGGACCGCCCGCCCAGAGTGGATCAAGGAGTGGAGGAACCAATGATGAATATGAACAACTCTCACGATCAGCGTCGCTTACGTGAGGAGTGCAATGAGGTGGAAGCAATCATCCTCGCGGCGGGACGCGGCTCACGCTTGGCGACGCTCACAGCGCGCGCGCCGAAGTGCATGGTCGAAGTTGGCGGAACCCAGCTCATCGACCACCAGCTTCGGATGCTGACGATGGCCGGCATCAGCCGGGTCTCCGTCGTGGTTGGTTACCTGCGACAGGAGATTGCAGAGGCTGTTTGCGGCCGTGCACGGCTGATCGAGAACCCAGCTTGGGAGGAGACGAACAGTTTGTACTCGTTGTCTTTGTGCAATGGGCAGGTGCGTGGCCCTCTTCTGATCATGAACTGTGACGTCCTGGTTCACCCGCTCGCATTGCAGCGCCTGCTCGCCACGCGAGGAAGCGCATTCTTGTACGGTTCATCCTCTGGGGAGGCCGATGAGCACATGAAGGTGGAACTCACCACTGGTCTCCTGAGCGCCATGAGCAAGTCGCTTCCCCCTCACCGCACCTTCGGCGAGAACGTTGGAATCCTTCATTTCACGGCGCCGGCCGCGCAGGACCTCCTGAAGGCTGCGTGCGGCCTGGTCCAGAACGGCCACCACAACACCTGGATGGCGGCTGCGGTCGAGCAAGTCGCCCGTTCCTGGCCGATTCAAGGGGTCGATATCGCCGACTTACCCTGGATCGAGATCGACTTCCCTGATGATCTTGACCGGGCCTGTACTCATGTCTGGCCACAGATCACGGGAGCTTTTGCACCGCCGGCATTGCGCGCAGCCGCGTGAATTATCCACCTGAGCGTGAGGGTGAACCGTGTCCTATCGTAAAGACCCAATCTACCAAACCATCCAGTGGCTTCGGTCAAGCAAACCCATCGACGTATCGGGGTCGTTCGCAAACGCGTTCGCGTCCGTCTGGCGTGACTGGGCGCGTATCGACCCACTTGACATTCGAGTGCAGGTCGGCCTCGTCAACTACAAGCCATTCGAACGGGCCCGGGTCATGGTGACCGTAACTCTCGTGCCCGGTCGAAAAGGCTCGCAGCCTGTGCAACTAAGCCTTTTCCTGCTCGTCCTTCCGGACAGCCGGTCGGCTCGGCACCAATACGCAGCCTCTGCGGCTTTACCCCAGCTTGGTGGCTACGGTCCGCCGATTTTCCAGATCGAGGATCAACGTATCGTAGGATGGACGCTCCCGAATGCGCCGAACCTGCATGACCTGCAGTCGCTCTGCGATCTGGAGAGCTTCCGGCGGCTCCTTGCCGGGTCGCCCGCGTTGGCACCCGTCGCCGCTCAGGCCGACGGCCCACGCTTGGTTCGCTACGTGCCCCTCAAGCGGGCGTTGTTGACCTGGACACATCCAATCGACGGGACAGAGTACTACCTCAAACTGATCGACGGAGCGGCAGCCGCGACGGCAGCTCTCAACTTGCGCGAGCTGCATGCTTGGTCGCTGGACCGAGAGACCGGGTTCGATGTTCCGGAGTCGGTGCATTACAGCCCGGAACTGCACACCATAATCATGCGAGAGGTGCCTGGACGGCCGTTCACCGAGATGATGTCTACCGGCCGGGCCGCACCCTTCGCGGAGATAGGGAAGGCGCTCGCCGGCCTGCACCGGCTGCCGACCATGCCGCTGACAACCTGGTCGGTTGAGCGGGAGATGGGCGATTTGCGCCGCCACTTGGTTGGCGCCAAGCGCGCGCTTCCCGGTTTGAAAGATCGGCTGAGCCGCTTGGAGGACGAGCTCGAGGCAAGTCTTCCAGGCCAGACGCACCTCGCGCCCATCCATGGCAACCTCTTCGGCGACCAGATCCTCTATCGGGAGAGCGCACACGACCGGCGGGTCGGGATCGTGGACTGGGACTCATGGGCGTTCGGTGACCCTCATTTCGATCTCGGGCGGCTGATCGCCCATTTTCTGTATGTGGCGAGACTGCACAGGCTGGAATCATCCAGCGTCGGTTCTTGCATCGACACATTCCTCCAGGGCTACGCCGACGCGGGAGCGCGACCTGTCGACCGTGCGGTGTTGAACTGGCACATCGCCACCGCGCTCCTCCTGCGCGCGAAAATCTCATCGCTCCGCAAGCTGCGCCCCGGTTGGACGCGCCACTTCGAGCTGATGATCGAAGTGGCCGAGCGCGTGACCCATCCAAGGCCAACAGTCCGCCCGACTGCATGGCGTGGGCTTGCCCACTGCACTAGCGGAAAGGTTTCGCCCCTATGACCACCCGAATCCTTTTCACAGGCTACGCACCCGTTCACTTCGTGTGCTTCAGGCCGCTCTACTTGAGACTGCTCGAGCGAGATGACATCGAACTCTTCGTCTCGGGCGGCCTCAGGACCGGCGGTGAGGGCGAATTCCACTATGACGCCGAGGGCCTATTCCAGCCGTTCGGCGTGCCTGCCGATCGCGTGCTCACCGTCGACGAGGTACAGTCGAGGACCTTTGATATCCTCTTCTCCGCCAATAAGCGCATCATCGCACCCCGGACCAACTTCGGGTCACTGGTGCAAATGTTCCACGGAGTGTCGCTCCGCAACCGCGCCGTGCGGCCGGAAAGCCTGAACTACGATTATCTGTTCCTGATCGGTCCCTATATGCGCCGCAAGTTCATCGAGCGCGGATTGCTGAGGGACGGCGACGAGCGTGGCATCCCGATCGGCTTCCCGAAGACGGATCCCCTCATTAGCGGACGGTTCGACCGGGGCGCCTTACTCTCCCGCTTTGGTTTTAAAGGCACGCGGCCCGTTGTCCTTTATGCGCCCACAGGTGAGGCGCACAACTCACTCGAAACAATGGGTCCAGAAGTGATTCGCAGCCTCGCTGCGTGCGACAACTTCGATCTTCTGATCAAGCCGCACGATCACCCGAAGAACGAGGTCGACTGGTTTGCCGCCCTCGCGCCCCTCGAGAGCCCTCACGTGCGACTCGTTCGGGATGCCGATGTGATCCCACTGCTTCTACTGAGCGACGCTCTGATCACGGATGCATCGTCGGTCGCCAACGAGTATGCGCTCCTCGATCGCCCTATCGTCTATCTCGACGTCCCGGAGTTGCTGCGTCGCTCCCAGGAAAGTGGTGCCGCGCTCGGGTTGAACGATTGGGGTCGCCAGGGCGGCGTTGTCGTCGAGACGGCGCATGAGGTGCCGGACGCGGTGATGGAAAGCCTCGCGGACGCTGAGCGCCTCTCCGAGACGCGGCGAGCCATTGCGAAGGACCTGTTCTACAACCCTGGCCGAGCGACCGACGCCGCCATGGCTTGGATCTCGCAACGGTTCCTTAGCCCGCGGAGGCTCGCATCATGACCGGACAATGCCATCACGCGGCCCCTGAGATTCCCACCGGCGGATCCACGGGCCGCTCGCGCACTCTGGTCGGCTTTTTCATGCGCAGCTGCGGAAATCTCCACTACTTCGCCTCCATCAAGCCGTATCTGGACGCACTCCTGTCATGGCCTGGCCTGGAGTGCAAAGTCATTGTTACCGGCCCCGTGCCAGACATGAGCGACGTGGAGGAGCTTGCCGCCTATAAGCACCTCTTCACCGCGGATCTGACCGTCGACGACTGCGATATCGTGCTCACTCCGACATTCCTGCGCCCGGATGACCGCCCGCGCAGGTGGTCCTCAACGCGCGTGGTCCAAATCTTCCATGGCATGTCCGACAAGCCGTTCACCTATGAGCGCGACTTCAGCGACTATGCACTCTGCGTCTGCGCGGGCCAGCGGCAGGTCGATCGGCTGCTCAGCTATGACCATAACCGCAATGTTCGATGGGCAATCGTCGGCTACCCCAAGTTTGATTGGGTCCCGCCGAAGCCACCTCTGTTCCAGAACGGCCGGAAAACGATCATCTACAGTCCCACTTGGCGTAAGGGCGGCATCAGCTCGATTGAGCGTTTTGTCGACAATTGGGGGGTCATCGCTCCGCTCAGTAAGCGATACAACTTGATCGTTAAGCCTCATCCCAACCTGTTCAACCCAACTCGCCCGTTCTTCGACCCGTCGCTGGTGGAGTGCCTTAAGGGCCTTCCGAGTATCCATCTGGTCCGGTCTGGCAATGTGATGCCCTGGTTCGCCCAGGCGGACCTCTTCCTGGGTGACATCTCGGCAGCCGGATACGAATGGCTCTATTTCAACAGGCCCATGGTGTTCCTGAACCCCCGGCCGGACGACCTGCGCCCCAGCAAGGACATTCACGCGCTGACATACCTGTGGCAGTGCGGCGCGGTCTGCGACGACCCTCGCAGCCTGGGGGAGCTGGTTGATGCCGCCTTGGAGAGCGACCCGCACGCGGCGGCGCGCGAAGCGGTCTTGAACTACAGTGTGCACCGGCCGCGCGACGGTCGCGCCCTTGAACGCGGGCTGGCCGCCGTCAGCGAGCTTTTCGACTCGACGGGCAACCTGGAGGTGAGATGTGCGTGATGAGTTACCCCGCGCCCCCATCGTTGCGCTAGTTGCAGAAGCGTTCCTGTCGCGGCTGACCTTCGGTATCGTGGCGTTCGCCCTACCGCTTTACGCGCGCTCGCTGGGGATCGACATCACCACGATCGCCGTACTGATTTCGCTGAACACAACCGTCGCAATCCTGCTCAAAGCCTTTGCGGGACGACTGGCGGACCGATTTGGCTACAAGAGCACCGCCGTGATCGCCGTCGTTGGACGCAGCCTGCTCACCGGGGCTCTGGCCTTTGCCCTGACCCCTGTGCATCTCTTTGCCGTTCAAGCCACCCGGGGGATCGCGAAGGCTCTGCGGGATCCCGCGATGGCGGCACTGGTCGCCGAGCATGGCGGCAAGCGCCGAATCGCGTCTGCCTTTGCCTGGTACAAGACAGCGACCAGCGCCGCGGGCGCACTTGGCAAGGCCGCTGCCGGAGTCCTTCTCACTCTCACGGCTGCCAATTACCCGCTCGTGTTCGGAGCGGCCTTCCTGGTGTCCCTCTGTCCTCTCCTGCCGCTGATCTGGCTGGTGCCGCGCTCAAGCCTGCGGCCAAGCGACGCCACTACCCCTACTCAGAGCCCGGATCAGCACAGCGCCTGCCCGGCTCCACGTCTCTGGCCCTTCATGGGTCTGGGCTTCCTGATCAGCAGCACCGCGCACATGCTCAGGAGCCTCTTTCCCATTCTGGCCGTCGAGTACGGCGGCCTCACGGAGGCGCAGACCGGTATCCTTTATCTTATCGCCACCGTAGTGACCCTTGCCGCCGGGCCTCTTTTCGGCTGGCTGTCCGACCGGGTGAGCCGGTCGCTAGTCCTCGCAACCCGCAGTGTCGCAAACGTCGTGTCCTCGGCCCTGTACCTAGCCCTCCCCTCCTTTGCGGGCTTCGTGGTCGCGAAGGCGGTGGATGAGACCGGCAAGGCGGCCTTCAATCCGGCCTGGGGTTCACTCATGGCCGAGCTCTCCGCACGAGATCCAAAAGGCCGTGGCCGAACAATGGGTCACCTCGACGCCGCCGACGACGCAGGCTCGGTCGTTGGTCCAATCCTCGCGAGCGCCATCTGGAGCTTGTGGGGCATTGGAGCGCTGCTGATGGCGCGCATCGGCCTCGCCGTGTTCACGGAGGTGTATGCGTATGTCCTGCTGCGGCAGCCGCCGTCGCCGCAGGAGCCACCGTCGACGCGTCTCCGGGCATCAAGCTAGGTTCGGAGTGCAGCCGGGACGACCTGTAGACGGCTGCCGCACGGGGTGAGCGATCCCAGGTCGGAAGGGACGGTTTCGTTACGCCGTCGCAGTTCCAGGGATAAATTGGGGCGGAGAGCATATCATTCGCGGACAACGAGAACGGCGAGCCTTATGAGCATCAAATGGCGTGTGTATCTGGTCCAACTGGTTATCGCCCTATCGGTGGCCAGCGTCGCGGTCATCGTCTATGTGACGGTGCGTTCGACCGATTACTACCTGAAGCGCCTCGAGTGGGCCAACGACCAGCTGGAAGCGATCACCTCCCTCCGGGTGAGCGCCAACCGCTTTTCCGAGCAGGTCGCCGAATTGCTCCTGATCGGCGACCCTGAGATCCCGGATCTGGAGAGTGCTCGTCGCGAGCTCGAGGACGGCTTCGTCAAGCTTGAGACGGTCACGCGCGGCGAAGGCCGGTTCCAGTTGAGCCAGTCGGGGAAGGGTGAAACGCTGGATGAACTCCATCGGCTCGAGCGGATGCGGGCCGTCTACCAGCAAATCAACGAGTCGGTTGCCCGGGTTCTTGCACTGCACCGCGAGGGGCGCCAGGCCGACGCCATCCAGATGTTCCGGGATGAGATCGAGAACCGCCTCGATGCAGAATTCGAGCACCTTCTGGCAGGGGCTGCCTTGGACGAGCGTGAGGAGGTTGTCGGTACGGAACGGGAGGCAGATGCCCTGTGGCAGCGGCTCGCGCTGATCACCGGCGGGGCCGCGGCTCTCGTCGTGGCCATCTGCTTCGTTTCGGGTCGGATGCTCGCTCAATCGCTGATCAGACCGATCGATTTGCTGACGAGGGGAACGGAGGCGATCAGTCGGGGCGAGCTCAGCCATCGCATCCAGCACGACAGTTCGGACGAGCTCGGCCTCCTCGCTCGCCGGTTCAATCAGATGGCGACCATGCAGGAGCAACAGAATGCTCAGCTGCTGAATGCGCAATCGGAGCTCGAGCGGCAGGTCGCGCAGAGGACCAAGGAACTCGAAGCCGCCAACCGACGCCTGACAAGCCTGGACCGGATGCGTGTGCAGTTTCTGGCCGATATCAGTCACGAGCTTCGCACGCCCCTGGCCGGGTTGCGCGGCGAGGCCGAGGTCACGCTCCGTCACGGCGCCAAGCCAGAGGCCGTGTACCGAGACACGCTCGAGCGGATCATCGCTTACGCCACCGACATGGCTCGCTTGGTCGACGACCTCCTGTTTCTGGCCCGATCCGAGACCGATACGGTACGATTCAACTTCCAGAGGGTGCCTCTTCAGGAGATCGTGAGTGAGATGCTGCGGGACGGCGAGGTGCTGGCCCGAAGCAAGAACATCGCCGTGGAGAAGGACATCGCCTCGGCCCCGGTCTGGGTGCAGGTCGATCCCCATCGCCTGAAGCAGGCGCTGATGATCCTGATCGACAATGCGATCAAGTACTCGCATTCGAACGGTGCGGTGACGGTAACTGTATCGCATAACGGTGAGTATGGCGAGGTGGTGGTGAGGGACGAGGGCATGGGTATCCCCGCGGAAGAACTGCCGCACGTATTCGAGCGCTTCGTCCGCGGCCGCATCTCACGCAATACGAACCAGGGGGCAGCGGGCTCGGCCTTGCAATCGCCAAGTGGCTGGTTGAGAAACAGGGTGGTGAGCTGACGCTTCGAAGTGAGGAGGGACACTTCACGGAAGTGCGCGTCAGCATCCCCCGGGCGGAGGTACGTGCAGGTGTCTAGGATCCTATTGGTCGAGGACGACCCGCGTGTCGCCGGTTTCGTCAAGCGAGGGCTTGAAGCCGAAGGGTACATCGTCGATCACGCCGAGACCGGAGAGGCAGCCCTGGCCTTGGTGCGCGAGGCGTCTTACCAAGTCGTGGTTCTCGACCGCATGCTGCCCGGGATCGACGGCGTCGAGGTATGTCGACGGCTCCGATCCGACAAGTATGGCACCTGCATTCTCATGCTCACGGCCAAGGACTCGGTGCAGGACAAGGTCGACGGGCTGAAGGTCGGAGCGGATGACTACCTGACCAAGCCCTTCGCCTTCGATGAACTGATCGCGCGACTGGAGGCCCTCCTGCGACGTTCGCCGCAGCCGGCGTTGGATCCGGTGCTGCAGGTTGGCGATCTTGTCCTCGATCCGAGCGTCAAACGGGTCTGGCGAGGCAACAGGGAGATTGTCCTGACGGCCAAGGAGTTCACACTCCTGTCCTACCTCATGAGACATGCGGGAACGGTCGTCAGTCGAACACGGCTTCTCAACAACGTCTGGGGCCTCAGCTTTGACCCGAGCACCAAGGTCGTCGATGTTTATATCAGGTACTTGCGGCGCAAACTCGAACAGGATGAGGAGGCGCCACTCATCAGGACAGTCCGTGGCTTCGGCTATATGTTAGCCGGCGAAAAGAGTGCGGCTGGCGAAGCGAGAGCCGAGCAAGGGCAAGGGTGAGCCGCACTGAAACCGAGACCATCTGCCGGGGATCTGTTGCAAACTCTTCCGTAACGGCGTTCGGCCTACGCCTCTGGTCCGCTCTGGAGGTGCATGATGTTCAAGGGCAGGCATTTTGATCGATCCGTGATCCTGCTGTGTGTGGTGGTATCTGGCCTACAACCTGAGTCTGCGAAACCTGGAGGAGATGATGGCCGAGCGCGAGTGGCTGCTCCCTTACACCTATGCTGGTATCGCACCAGTTGACCCTCGCTAGCAGCGTCGATGCCCTTGAACTCTGAAGGGGGGGCAGATTGCTGCCGCTCCTGAGCGAGGCCCTTTGACAATCTCGTAATCCTTCAGAGCCTTGTGAAGTGCGTCGGTGCTTGATGGGATACACACCCACGGCACCTGCTGAAACTCAGGCAGAGCATATCTTGGCTCATGGGCCGAGTAGACGATGATTGGGACATTCCGCCGCTTCAACTCACGCGCCATCGCAACACAGGAGCCAGATTGCAGGTCAACATCCAAGACTGCTATGTCGGGGGTGTGGGTCGCAAGCCACTTGACAGCGCCAGCACACGTAAATGGGCCAGCAGGTGCGTAGCCTTGATCCTCCAGATCATCGGCGAAGTACAGGCCAATCGCGGCATTGCTCTCGACGATTAACGCACAAGTGACGACTGAGGATCGCGCCGGCGATGTCGCCTTCTGCGACGAGGGTGGGAGGATCCTCAGGATGAGGCTGCGCGTGAAAAACTGGCTTCAGGATGAGCTACCGTTGGGCAACCGTCAGCCGTGGGGACCCCAACGGCCGGAAAAGCGGTTCGGCTACAACCCCACCGATCATCGCAAAGGCTGCCAGGATGAGGCCAAGCCGGCCATAGAGCACAAAGCGATCCTTACGGGTCATGCACCCTCGCAATCGTTGGGCTGGAATCAGAACAAACGGATCCTTGTGGCCAATTGTGGCGACAATACTGCTCAGATTTGAGGGGGTGCTGCGCGTGATGCGCGTGTTTCCCTCGAACGGTGATCCCTATCAGAGCATGCGGCAGCGGCTTCGGGCATCAGGTTGCAAGGAACATATTTGTCGCGATGCCTGCACCAAGGCTTAATCATGCGACAACGTGCGCGTTAATATACCTGTTTATCCACAGGTGCTTAGGGGAACGGAGGCCGGGCAGGACCGTTGGACAAACTCACGGGGCGGCTGGGGAGCAGGTCCTTCAAGATACGATTTATTTCAATGCCTTTACGCCCGTCAGATTCTTCTTCGAGTCATGTTGCCAATCACCTGAGTGCCCTTGCTTCCAAGGTCGACGAGATCGCCCAGCGCGCCGGTGTCTCTGCGGTCGCACGGCTGGACCTTGAAACCACTCTGGCCGCCTTGCCGTGGCCAAGCCGGCGCCGCCTCGGCTTGGTTCTCGAGAGTGCCCGTGTCAGCACGAACGACGAAGCCGTGCGAGAGGCTGTCGCGGCGATGCTTGCGCTAGCGGCTGATGTCTGGGCCCGGACGCCTCCACCGGATGAGCGCGGCCGCGACGGGTCACAGGCATGAGATGACGTCTCTCAGGGGAGCGCGCAAGGTTTGTGCAACAAACCTCGTCAGAGGACGAACTTAGGATGCCAGGCAAAGCCTGCCTCAACGGAGCAAGCCCCTGGCGCACGGCGATGCCGCGCTCGAGCAGGAAGCCGCGGATCTGGTTGGTCACACCCGTACGCTGACTGACCAGGCGAGAGCGGACCCGGTGCAGGGCGAGCAGATCCATCTGCTCGGGCGTCTTGATCGCCACGAACGACATGGTCGGCCGCTGCACCGCCTCCGCGATCGCCTCAGCATCGCGGTAGTCGTTCTTATGGCCCTTCAGAAACGGCTTCACATATTGGGCCGGGATCAGGCGTACATCATGCCCGAGTGCCTGAAGCTGGCGGCCGATGTGGTGAGCCCCGGCGCAGGCTTCCATGCCGATCAGGCAGGGTGGGATGTTGGCCAGCCGCTGCGCGAGCTGCGAACGGGAGAGCTTGAGGCGCAGCACGATCGCACCGCGCTGATCCTGACCGACGAGGTGGAAGCTATTCTTGCCCAGATCGATGCCCAGGGTGGCGATCTCAGCAGAGGCAGAAGACCGTGACATGAGACGTGCTCCTTGCGTGGCTCGAAGCCCCACAGCTTACGAACAAGCGGGGCAGGAGCACGGCCGGACCATCCCATTACCGGACCTTTCGGATTCGCAACAGCGGCAGGCTGTTTTAGGGACTGACCCGAGCTTTGCTGAAAAGCTCTCCCGCCGATCAGAGCGCCTCTTTCTTGACTAGATGCAGGTAGGTGGGATCGAACTCGCCGGCCTTCTGCAAGCCCTCCCAGTCCAGCACCTTCAGGGTGCCGCCATGCAACGAGATCAGGTTCTCGCCCCGCAGCTCCTGGAGCACCCGGTTGACGTGCACCGTCGAGATCCCGAGCGCATCGCCCAGCTCGGCCTGGGTCAGCGGCAGGGTGAAGACATGATCCTCGACCAGTTCGACTGCTCTCAGCCGCACCAGCAGCTCGCACAGAAGGTGCGCAATCCGGCCATGGGCCTCGCGCCGCCCGAGCCCGACGATCCATTGCCGGAAGATCGCCGCATCGATCAGCGTGTCGCGCCAGAGCAGGTCGCCCAGACGGGGGTGGCCACGCATGAGGCTACGCAGATCCTCATGCGGGATGAAGGCGAGCTTGGACGGAATCAGCGTGCCCAGGCTGTGATCCATCACTTGCAGGTGCAGGCTCTGCAGGTCGGGGGTGTCGCCGCTGATGTGGAACGACAGGATCTGCCGCCTGCCCTCACCCGTGAGGCTGTAGCGGCAGGCGAAGCCCTCGACCACGAGGCAGCACTCGGCGGGCGTGTCGCCCTCCCGGATGATGTCCTGGTCGGCCGCGAGGCTTTTCAGCCGCAGCGGCAGGCGCAGCAGAGCGGCCTTCTCCTCGGCGTCGAGCGAGGCGATGCTCTCCAGCTTGCGGATCAGCGCGGCGGTGTGGGGGTGAATGCCATCCAAGACAGCCTCCCAGGATGATCGGGCGGGAGCGCGGGTCTCTCCGTCATCAGCGCCTCAGGCTCGAATGCTGGCGATGGTCTGACTATCCCAGGGGAATGCATTTCAGACAAGGCATGGGAACATAAGGAAACTCCTCTGGTTGAGAGGCATGTCCCGCTACTTCTTCGATACCTACGACGGTGATACCTTCGTTCCCGACAGTATTGGGATCGAGCTGCCGGATCTCGCGGCAGCGAAAGCCGAGGCACAAAAAGCCCTGCCCGACCTAGCCAGGGACGCGCTTCTCAACGGCGACCAGCAAACCTTCATGGTCGGTGTCAGGGACGAGACGGGCGAACTGCGGGCGCGGGCATCGCTCACGCTCATCGTCGAGGATGTCGAAACGGCCGCGTAACTCTGCAAAACGTTCAGTATGCAACAGGCTGGATCCCGCAGGAGTGCCGGCGCAGCAGGTCTGGCCAAATCGAACAAATGCTTGGCCCAGGACAGCAAGGCGGGTGGACACTTTTCCCGCTAATCCCCCGTTGGACCGTGGGGGCAACCTCGGTGCCGAACCCGCCCGCCTGCCAGGCGGCCCATCAAGAGCGCCAGCGGGTGGGCGGGCTGCCGTTTCTCTTCCAGGTCCACCTCACCGATGCCGCGCTTCTATTTTGACGTCTTTGTTGGATCAGACGCCCGTCTCGATGGCGATGGCCGGGAGATCGAGAGCCTCCAGACGGCCGAGATCGTCGCCAAGTACGCCGCGTTTCAATTTGCGCAGGATCGGTTGCTGCACTCGCCCAACTTGGTTCCCGAACACATTCGGGTCGAGGTGAAGGATGAACATCGGCAGCCGATCTTCATGGTGACGGTATCAATCCATGATCGACCGGGCTGTTGACGCTGCCGCGCAATTTCGTGATTTCGCAAAGGCGCAGTATGGAGAAACTCGGCGGCTTTTCGGGACGTCCGGTTAGATGAGGATTGCTGCCTTCGAATCTAGGTCTCAGGCGTGCCAATATGTATGGTCCGGCCGTGCGTCGCAAGATGATGTTGGCAGACTGACGAACGTGAGAGCTGCATCAATGTATGAGGCCTCGTGATGGAGCTTGTGCTCCGGGCCATCATGGAGAGCATGAGCTTTTGTGGGGCAGACTGGTAACGGGTCGGCGGTACAAGATTTCCGGCCAGACGAAACAAGGCTGCGGGACACCTTCATTTGCCAAAGTGCACCCCATCCGAACCCGAGGCACCCGATCCTCCAGAGATTCTGCAGTTCAGAATCTGGCTGCTTGGGATCAGCCCCATGAGGAGAGTATGAGGTTTTGTGGGGCAGTTAGGCGGCTGCCCGGCTATCGCGGCTAGCATTGTCGTTCATCATGCCGGGGTACCAGTGCTCGAATGTGGCTCGCAGCGAGCCATCCAGGGTCCCGGTCCGCGTCTGCAGGAGCAGATGAGCCCCGCGCCGGCTCCACTGCATCTGCTGCTTCTTGGCAAAGCGCTTGCTGACCACCGCATTCACCGTCGCCTCGACAAAGGCCGAGGGGCACCGTCAACTTAACGCTTTTACTTGCTCTTTCTGGTGTTTAGGCCCGAAGCGGGCCATGCCTTTTCAATGGCTTAGACGCACCGGGGAATGGCTGAAAACGCCCGAAAGAGGTCTATACTTAGTTAAGTTGATGGAGTGGACGCTCCCTGCTCACCGGCATCAAAGTGCCAAAGGGTGGTCGTCATGAAGAGGGCCACAAGGAGAGGGAGCGTCCGCCATGCAGATTACCACAGTCGGCCTGGATC
>NZ_JBVVAK010000166.1:0-15966 GCF_055792825.1 Microvirga sp. GN3 | reverse complement strand
TCTTTCAACCACTTCGTTGGGGGTACCTGGACGATACTGGAGTTTCGGGATGACTGCCCGCTCAGCCGCGTAGCCGGCGCCGAATCCAGCGGCACCAAGGAGGAGAATGACCCACAGCATGTCTGTCCACCAAAAGCGCCCTGCGAGCCCTGGGCCAGGGCGTCATGACCGCCGCTACAAGAAGTTCTCACCTGGGCTGTCAGTTCCTTATCCTGGAGTATGATAACGGCTGCTGTCGCATGGCGCTGGGGCGGACACGGTTTTGAAATCTAATCCTGGCCTTCTGCGTAAGGGGCCAGCGACAGTTCTCCGGCGAGCAGCAAACGGGCGATTTCTGCCCGGATTGCTTCGGCTGTCTTAGATCCGACGCCATCGACCACATGCTCGATCTCGTCCGCCACAGCCCGGGGCTGGTCGAGGTTCCTAATGTTCGCCTTGTCGAGCGCAACCCAGGCATTACGCGGCAGATGCAATCCTTCGATGGGTCCTTTGCAGACAGCGTTGAATTCGCGAGACATTCCGATCTCCGAGCCAAAGAAGAAGTTGTAACCATTCGAAATTACGCATCCTAAACGATGCATCAGGAATGCCAGTCCCTACTGAAGGGTTACGCAGCGGCGATCGTTTCGCTCCAGATTGCGGCCGTAGGGTTCGTCATCCGGGCGGTTGGTCGATCCCTGTCCCATATGGCCCATCGGAAGTTCGTGGTGTTGCGGTTCTACTCGTTGGCGATCAGGATCGCCGTGCCGAGAAGCCCTATCGCACCGACCAAACTCAGCCATCTGAGAACGTGGCTCAATCGATCAGCTTTCGGCGGCTTCTGGTTGATGTCAGGCCAATCCTCATCGTCGAAATTGTCGGGCATCGGCAGATACAGCCTCTTCGCGCGATCGATCCATGCCATTGAGCCCAGCTCCCTCTCGCAGCTTCCGAGGGGCACAAATGGAAATTGTCTCGACAGGGCCGGTTCCACAAACGGCCTGCGAGGGGGCTGTGGCGGCTTGAGCGTCGTGATGAATCCCAGAATGCTCATCCCCGCGGGCACGACACATTTCGCAAACCAGGGCCAGGTTTGGTCCCGGCTGGTCTCTCCAAGGGATAAGGAAACTATCCGAAATTGAGAGGCGGAACGCTTCCGCTATGAGTGCATTATTTCAGCCGTCCACTGGTTGGCTCTGGGAAACGCCATGCCTCGCTTCTACTTCCACATCCGGCGCAACGGCCATGGCCTTAGCCGCGACGAGTCTGGCCTCGATTACCCGGATATAGCGACGGCCTGGAGCGCAGCGGTGCGAGCGGCCCCAGACCTCAAACAAATGTTCGCAGCCCAAGGCCACGATCCACGGGACCATGCCATCGAGGTCGCGAATGAGACCGGCGAGGTGGTGTTCCGCCTGCCGTTCTCCGAACATTTGAGGCCGTCTTTGCCGCACTCTCACGCCACCTACAAAATCGTCGGCAGCAATGTTGGCTGGCTGATTTTCTGCGACGATGAGTTTGTCGGCGGCTTCCCACAACGGTCCTCGGCGGAGTTGTTCGTCTGGGAGATGGTTGAGATCCGATGCGCCGAGCACAAGGCGTCGCAAGTCCTGCTGGAAGACGAATTCAGCTGCGAGAAGCACCTTTGCCGCTGCTTCAAGCAAGCGCCTGCCGGAACACGGCTGTCTTAGTCAAAGATCCCGACAGCCCTGCCGCTTGTTTGCTGTTCTATAACGATTTCTCCGACTCACGCGAACATTCTTCCTACTCCCGAAGAAGTGGCTTCCATCCGCGAATCTGCCTGTTGGAGCAGACGCGCGGGGGATCTCCGAATATTTGCCAGTAGCCGACGCGGGCTCTTGCGCTGATTGCCCAATACCCGACCGTCAGCGGGAGAACGGGTGGTGTCTCATCCTCAACCAGCCAGAGGATCACAGGCGTGCCGTCGCGCGGCGCAGAACTGGCCGGAGACCAGTTCTCCTGTGGACTCAATCGTCATCTCGCACGCGCCGCCAGCGGCGTTGAGAGCGGTCATCATCCCGGTCGCGTTCGCGATACACGCGCCGCTCATAGATGCGTCGTCCATATCCGTCGTCCGTGATGACCGTATCGACCCGGGTATGGACCCCATTTGAAGAGTTCGAGCTTGAGTTCGACGATGTGTTGCCGGCGTGGCTCGGCGTCGCAAGAACAAGGGCAACCAGGATCGAGAATGTGAACAGGTGTTTCACTGCGCTTCTCCAGGTTCCGAGTGGTCTGCGACCGGGCCACACCTGGCCTGAATGGTCGATGAAGAAAGCAATCCAAAAGGGGCTTACGCGCAAATTGCGACCTTAGTCGCTTGCAGCTGCTTCAACACACTCACTCTGGTGAAGATCGTGAAAACTGAGGCGCACCTTCGCGACGTGGCGGCTCAGGTCAGACGGAGCGCCCAGGCCGAGCGATGGGTTCATCTCGCCCGTCATGCAGTCAGCACCGCCTGCCAGTCTGAGTTGGACGGGGCGGTGGCGAAGGTGCGCCTCGAACTCATGGATGGCGAGCAGGGTTTGCGCATCCACATCGACATCAACCCGGCAGACATGTTTGCCATCGCTGCCGGAGGCGATCTGTGCCTCCTGCAGCAGGGGAGCAAGCGCCGTGGGCCATTCAACAACAGGGGCGTGACGGAGCGGCATGGAACACCCTCACTTAACACTTCGGCTCCTAGGTAACTAAGAGAGAGCCAAGCTTACGAGTTCCATACGTGGTTCAATGGGCGATCCCTGTCCTAATCAGGGGCCTTCCGCGAGGATGCGGCACGGGCGAGTTCCTCCCGGATCAATCGCGCCGTCTTGGGGCCAATGCCCGGCAGCGTGTGAATGTGGTCCGCCATGGCCCTGAGCCGGTCCAAGGTCGTGATGCCCTCGGTCCGCAGAGCCTCCCAGGCCTGGAAAGGCAAGCGCAGTCCCCGGATCGTCCACCAATGCGTTCCCACCGAGGATCAGGCATGTGCGTCACCTCCCGCCTTGATGTCAGGAGGCCCAGGATGGCGGCATGGGCAGCAAGCGGGCGAAGATCTGGCGGATCTTGCCGTAGCACTCGCACGCGAGCTCTTCGAGACCAGCCCGGTCCGCGATGATGATGCCGGCGCGCTGCTGGGTGATCAGGCCTCGCGTCTGAAGCGTGCCGAGAGCGATGCTGATCGTGGAGCGTTGCACGCCTAAAAACTCGGCCAGATCGGCATGGGTCAGCGGCAGAACGTCCTCATCCATCCGGTCCCGGGTGTTCAGGATCCAGCTGCAGCACCGGGCCTCCGCCGTGTGGATCGCATTGCAGGAGACGGTCTGAAAGGTCTGGGCCAGCAGCGCCTCGGTGTAGCTGAGAACCAATCGTCGGAGCGTGGCCCGGGTGCGCATCGCCTGCTGCACCCGGTCGAGGGCGATGCGGGAGGCGGTGCCGGGAACTAGTACCTTGTAGCGCCCGAAGGCCTCTCGCGAGACAATGGCGCTGATCAGGCCGAACAGCCCCTCGCGCCCGAAGGACGCCACCGCGACGAACTGGCCATCCTCCATGACGTTGATCAGGCCCACGATGGCATCATGCGGGAAGTAGGTGTAGCGGATGGTGTCGCCAGCTTCGTACAGGATGGTGCCTCTCGGCAGGCTTACGACCTCCAGGTCCGGCTCCAGATGGGCCAGATCCTCCGGCTCCAGGGCCGCCAGAAGCCAGTTGTCGTGGTGCCGTGGTTGCCTCTGGACCTGGGCCATGGCAGCGCCTCCGACCGACGCTTGGACCAGCAACCCATCAGATAACGCAGGAAAGGTGCGGTACGGTCCAAACGTGGCTTGCCTGCTCAGGGCAATTAGCAGAAACCCGTCCAGCCGGGAGACCGAGCGGGGCCTCTTTTCCTGAGCCGGACTTAGCAATGCACCCGTCAACGGTCTGCCTTCTCGCCACTCTCCGGACAGTCTTCTCGTGCACACGCGAGGCTGATAAGGCTGGGCGAGTTCGGAGATAGCCCATGAACGATGAGCGTCACGACGAGCAGGGACAACGCGAGAAGCTGACGGTCGCTCCATTAAGCTTGTCTACAACGGTATCTGCATCGCCCGATCCCTGCCAAAGGCAGAAGCAAACCGGGTCAGATTGCAGATCTTGAACGGAGGGGCAGGCAAGCCTCGCCTGAGTGAGATGGTTGGGACGGGGTTTTGCTAAGCCACCTAAGGCCGCTCGGAGCTTACTCGCTGGTCTTCCTCTTGGAAGGTGCGCGACGCTTAGGCCTTGAAGCCTCAGCCGGAGCCATTGCGGTCTCCTCCGGCACGGCAACTGCTTTCGCGGCGGTCTTCCGCCGCTGCTGGCCGAGGCCGCTGCTTCTGGCGAGTTCAGAGCGCCGCAGAGCATAGTTTGGCGCGACGATCGGATAGTCATCGGGGAGGCCCCACTTGGCACGGTACTGCTCGGGGGTTAGCCCCAGCTTTCCAAGATGGCGCTTGAGCATCTTGTACTTCTTGCCGTCTTCGAGACTGATCAGGTAGTCAGACGTGACAGACTTGCGGATCGAAACGACTGGCTCGCGCTTCCCAGGCTCCAGCTGCTTGGGAGCGACTAATCCCTGCAGCGCAGCATGTACGGACGCTATCACGGCCGGCAGCTCGGCCCGATGGACTGCATTGTTCGCCACATACGATGAAACGATGTCGGCGGTGATGCTGATAAGATCCAGCTTCTGCTGTTCTGCCTGATCCATAACTCATCCCATTACCGGGTATGGTGCAATCAGTTCGCCAAATACGTTGCGGGGTCAAGCATCTGCGCACGTCAGCACCTGTGGATGGAAATCCACCACCCCGGTTGAGGTGGCAGGATCATACCGCCGCGCCTATGAAGCGACTTGATTGATATAGGGGTATGCGCAGAGGGACTGGATGCGTCCGGTCTCAGCCGTAAGTGCGTTCCAGGCGCGACAACAAGCTTCGATGATGGCCTCTTCGTCGGCCAGCAACCGGTGCGAGAGATAGCGCTCGCGCAGATACAGCCAGATGCGCTCGACTGGGTTGAGGTCCGGCGCATAGGGCGGCAGCGACACCAGAGTGAGATGGGCTGGGACATGCAACGCTCGCTCGTCATGCCAACCCGCTCCGTCGAGTACCATCACAGCATGCGTGTCGTCCGGCAGAGTTCGGGCGAACTGCTCCAGGAACACGTCCATAGCGGCAGCCGAGACATGCGGGATCACCAGCGCGAAGTCCTCGCCGGTGGCCGGCCGCACGGCCGCAAAGATGTAGGCTGAGGCAAAGCGCTTGTCGCACAAGCCGGGTGCTCGTTCGCCCTTGATCCACCAGCGGTGCGCGATCCTGCCTTTCTGTCCGACGCGCGCTTCGTCTTGGAACCAGAGCTCAATGTACTGGCCGGGATGGGCGGCAGCAGCCGTTTCTACGGCTGACAGAAGCCCCCTTTTTCGAAGGCCGCGACCGCCTTGGCATCGCGCTGGGGATGAACCGGTCGGGTCTTTTGCCGCGACAGCCCCAACCGGCGCACGACGCGTGACATCGATTGCGGGCACATATGCTTGCCAAACCGCTCCTCGATGAAGCGACAGAGGTCTGGCAGCGTCCAACTCGAGGGTTCCCCTTTCTCCGGATCGGGACCACGCAGGATGCGGGCGATCAGGGCGGCCTCCTCGCCCTCGCTCAGGATAGGTCTGCGATGTCCCTTCGGATGATCGTAGAGCCCGGCCAGCCCCTCGGCGTTGAAGCGCTTGATGGCATCGCACAGGGACTGGCGCTCGATCCCGACCACCCGGGCCGCATCCGCCCGGCTCATGCCCTCCAGAGCATTGGCGATCGCCAGCATGCGCAAGGCAGCACGGCGATTGGGCTCCTTCTTGGCCCGGCGGCGCAGACCTGCAGGGCTGTCGATGTCGGTCCGGATTGTAAGCATCTGGCCCATGGCTGCCTCCATCCTGCCAAACTGGATGGGATCACGTCCTCGCCTAAGGGAAAAGCTCGCCAGAGTCACTTCAACTGCGCGGCGGTATGAGAGGCTGGTGAGCAATTATCTTTCGCCTTTGCGGGTGAGGCGCCGGAGCAGGATGCGGCTCATCGCGAGATAGAGCAGCATCTCGCCGGTTTCGACGAAGCGCTCATAGTCCTTGGCCAGCCGCCGGTTGGTGGTGAGCCCGCCGATCGTTCGCTCCACCACCCATCTGCGTGCGAGCACCTGAAAGCCGCTCGGACGCGTCGGCGGCTCCGCGCCGATCCGTGTCCAGACGCCGCCTGTCCACCAATGCTGCGGGATGGATAATCTCCAGCCCAATGCCTTCTGGAGCCAGTCCTTCAACCCACGATAAGCCGTGTCCGCCCACATCAGCTCAATGGCAGGAAACAGATGCTGCAGGCCCGACAACAAAATCTCGGCTCCGGCGCGGTCATGGATGTCGGCTGGACGCACGCTGTTCTTCAGCAGATTGCCTTGCGTATCAACGAGAAGATGGCGCTTGCGGCCCTTCACCTTCTTGGCGCCATCATAGCCACGCGGTCCACCCATCTCAGAGGTCTTGACCGATTGGCTATCGATGATGGCCGCACTCGGCTGAGGAGCCCGGCCGATCGTGCGACGGTAGCTCTCGCGCAACACGCGCGTGACCTGCTCCCAAGTGCCGTTCTCGCGCCACTGAGCATAATGGTAGAAGACGGCGTAGCGCGGGGGATATTCGTGCGGCAGCATCCGCCATTGGGCGCCGGTGCGCAGCAGATAGAAGATCGCGTCGATGATGCGCCGTAACGGATAGGTCTGTCGCCGTCCGGCCGGATGGCTGCGGGGGATCAGCGGTTCGAGCAGCACCCATTCCGCATCGGTGAGATCGCTGGCGTAGGAACAGACGTCCATGACATTGGTGCATAATTCAGCGTGGCGGCTGACGTTAAGATGACCCGGCGGGTATAGAGGCGGTCCACTGATGCCGAGTGTCGTATGCCCTACAAGGAAAATGAAAAGCACCGCCACAGAATCCCAAAGGCCCGCTACCGCGTGAAGAATTGGCCGGATTATGATGCCGCGCTGCGCCGCCGCGGCGACTTGACCATCTGGGTGACGGCTGAAGCGATCGAGGCATGGACGCCGGCATATACGGGCCGACGTGGTCGACCACAGCGATACTCCGAGATGGTCGTCGAAACGGGCCTGATGCTGCGGCTGGCATTTGCCCGACCCTGGCGCCAGACCGAAGGCATGCTGGCCTCGATCATGCGACTGCTCGGCCTGGAGCTTCCGGTCCCCGATCACACCACCTTCTCCCGCCGCAGTGTCGACCTGACCGTCGCTAAGGCGTTCGGCACAGCACGCGGGCCGGTGAACGTGGTGATCGACTCCACCGGCCTGAAGGTGTTTGGGGCCGGCGAATGGCAGCGCGAGAAGCATGGTGGAAAAGGGCGCAGGTCCTGGCGCAAGTTACACCTCGCTGTTGATCCCGATACCAGTGAGATCCTTGCCTCCGAGCTGACGACCACTGAAGACGGCGATGCCTCACAGGTCGGGCCCTTGCTGGATCAGATCTCGGGCCCGATCGCTTCAGTCACGGCTGATGGCGCGTACGATGGTGAGCCCGTCTATCGTATCATTGCCGAGCGGAACGCTGCCACTACCGTGATCATCCCACCACGATCAACAGCGGTGCTGAGCGACACGGCCGAGACGGAACCCACGCAGCGGGACCGGCACCTCCAGATGATCCAAGAGCGCAGTCGGCTCGGCTGGCAGAAGGCGGTCAACTACGGCCGGCGATCACTGGGCGAGGTTGCGATGATGCGCTACAAGACCCTGATCGGTCGCCGCCTCTCCGCCCGGACTCTGCCTACGCAAAAGGCTGAAGCGGCCGCGGGCTGCAAGGTCCTCAACGTCATGACGCGGCTTGGCATGCCCGTGTCCCAGCGCATCGCATGAGCCCGCCGTCAGGGGGAGAACGCGGCCCACATCTGAATTACGCACCAAAGTCCAAGTGGACCGCTCGACCCAGGATCCCACAATGCCTGCGAATGTCCGAAGTGAGTTGGACCGCCGACCTTCCAAGCCCATCACTCTCCATCGCAGGTTCACCCCGAGCGGACCTCGCCCTGGTTGGATCTCTTCCCTGATAACTGACCAATGCTGGTCGATAGCGCGTTCCGCAATTCCCGTCTTTCCCGAATTACGCACTCCAAGGCTGCGCAGGCTGATCCTCGACCTGGGTTCGTTCGAACCAGAGCGAGACGGTCACGGTGATCAGGCGCTCTTTGCTTTCGTTGCAGACCTCAACGATGACAACATGGTTCGAGGGTTCCAGAGGCATGTCCTTCGCGATCTCTCCGGCAAGGCCCACGGCGTGGGCTTTGGCAGAGCCCAGGTCCTCGAACTCCTCGCCGGCACGATCGGGACGGAATTCCAGCCCCTCGCGGATGTCGAAAAAGTAGCGCGGCATGGCTGTGCATCCCTGGCGGATGGTAGCCATAACGCTCAGGTGGGCATTGTGTTCGCCGGTCCAGATAGGCGCCTACCGGAAATCATGCCCCTGATCGAGGCTCCGGCTTGGAGCCGTCGGCCTGAGCCCGGCGCTCCTCTTCCTCCGCAAGCCCTTCAAGGCGCTTGGCCGTCTCAAGGAGTTGCTCGCGGGCCTCATCGACCGAGAGCTTCTGGACAATCGCCCGGATCTCCCGCGCCTGATGGCGATATTCAGCCGCCTTATCGTGACAGGGATGTTGCACGGCCTACTGCCTCCACCACAGCCCGAGATTATCCCCTACAGCCAAGGGGGCGACGCCGGCGCGATAGGGGTTGGAGAACCTCCCGATCGGCCGGCGTCGGGGCCTCGCCATCAAGGCCGTCCAGCGGACCAGGCCATGAGAGGCCACTGACCTCAGCCTACTCCCGTAAGCCGCCACTTCGAAGCTCTCCTTTGGTTGAGGCCACTCCTCGAATCCTCCGCGGATTGGGCGGTATGAAACGGGAACTCTCATCGGCATGAGAGCCATCCGTGAACCGATAAGGGTCCGGCGGGAGCCATGGCTTGGGGGCTGGATGGCCTACTCATGACACCCTCCGGAAGTCCGTTCGACTTCCGCAACAGAGGACAACCGGACGTTTACCGAGGACCTAATCGTGTTCTTTCAGTGCCCCGGTGATCCCCTTTCAACCGCCTGTCCTGCTCATGTGACGCCCAATCGCCGGACGGTCATGCAGACGGTCGGTGATGAAGTCGTGCCGCTTCGGTTTGCGGCTGATCGCTTCCGCAATCGCCTGCTCCAAGCTCTCGTTTCCCTCGGACGAGCGCAGCGGCGTCCTCAGGTCGGCCATGTCATCCTGGCCGAGGCACATGAAGAGCTATCCGGTGCAGGTCAGGCGCACGCGGTTGCAGCTTTCGCAGAATGTGTCTCGGTCGGAGCCCTTAGTCTCGGCGGGTCCCAATGTGGTATTATTGAGCGGCGCAATCCGCTGAGACGATCCTGGGATGACGGAGGAAGTCATGGCACACCGTGAACAGCATGGGAATCGCGAGGCCAAGAAGCCGAAGAAAGACAAACCCACAGGAGCTGTGACCGCTCAGTCCACAAAATGGACTGTGAGCGAGATCGTCGAGGATCGGACTGTCTCCAAGCACTAGAATTCAGCCCCTGAGCAGAGAACCTCCGGTACAATTTTGCGAGCAGGGGTACGGGACGGAACGGCTGCGGGCGAGCTCGCGTTGGATAGCTGAACTTAACCTAGGTTAAGGAGGCCACGCATGCGCCTCAAACCAAAACAGCTTCTCCTGACCTGTGTCGCAGCGGCTGGCGTGATCGCTGGCACGCTGCAGACGGTCCGGGCCCAAGGTCAGCCTCGGTCGTCCGAGACCCTCAAAATCGAGAGCACCGGACCGCAGGATCCGCGCTCGACCGGGTCGGTCGGCCGCTCGGATGCGCCGCTCAGCGACAAGCTCGAACGCACCGATGGTGTAATCCGCCCGCCGGCCAACATTGCCCCCGACATGGCCGTGCGCCCCCCGGTCGCGAACCCGGGCACGACCCTTGTCATCCCCCCGCCGGGCAGTCCGGGCGGCGACCAGAGCGTCGACCCGAAGTGACCACAATCGCCTGAGGCCACCATGCCGCTTGCGCCAGACACTGCTCCGCTCGACCAGATCATCGAGTTCGCCCACAAGATCATCGACGCGCGCCCGCCCTGTGCCGGCTCAGCCTCAGAGATCGCCGTGTGGGCCCGCGAGATCCGGGAGCGCCGGCCCAGCCGTGAGGAGCTGGCGGCCTTGGTGGATGCCACCTGCCCGGGTCTGCCCGAGGATCAGAGAACCCAGCTGATCGAAGGCTTGCGGGCGTTTGTTCGCTTTGCCGAGAGCTGAACCGTCCCTGTGGAACTCGCCTCAGTACAGGACGTTGCCGCGCCATAGCCTAGCCGTCGCAATGTTCAATCATGCCGCAGCCACCCCTTCGAGTCTGGGTCAGGAACAGCTGGTCAGACGGATCCTCCGCCGCGTAGGCCTGCGGACGGCGGAGAGCGAACAGTCAAGGCCGACTGCCAGTAGGAGAGTTGCCGCGTCCATTCCCTCCCCGACAGGAGACACCTCATGGTCGACCTCGGTTCATGACACGACATCATCCTCCTTCCCACCTACTCTGGGTCCGCCGCATTTCGCGTCCTATTTCTGAGCTGAATACCCGCTGGGAATTGCAGGGCCGGTGGGACTCGTGCCTGCAGCGTCTTGGTCACTTGCCGCCCTTTGCGCGTGCGGCACGGTGCCTAACCGGTAACCATCCTTAAAACCGGCGAAAGCCGACCTCATTGAAGTAAAGATCCGCCAGATGCGGGGCGACCCCATCAGTTCTTACTCCGTTTCCTGTTACGCTAAGCGCTCCCGGTCGCCCGCTCCCACCGCTGTTCTACAACCGTCACGACGCGGGCCAGGAGTGGGCATCTCTGCCGCAATTCAGCTCCTGAATACGTATCATAGGACATGGATGTTGTTCTGGACCCTCTTTACTATTCTGACCAAGATTTCGGCGGCTGAATCTCCGAAACAAGGAGTTTGCGACGAGTACCGGTAGCTGATCGGGTACTGCCAGTGCCAGCGCACGCACAGCAGGATGATCTCGACAAGACAGTTCCTCGACTGGCGTTCTTCATTAAACTGCCAAGGTTGATGCAACGGAGCCCTTGATAGACAGGCTGAGACCTGTGCGGGTCAACCACGGCCGCCAAGGCTCATTCGTCTCAGAACATTTTCTTTCCACACAGCGGCTGAACCGGCGGCCCTACATTTTTCTGGGACTGTTGCATTAACCTTGGCAGTTTAGACCGTGGTAGCTACCTGAGGAGCCGCCTCATTGTCCTTGTTCAAGCGCCGTCGCTTTCCGGTTGAGATCATCCTGCTGTGCGTGCGCTGGTACTGCAAGTACGGCATCAGCTACCGCGACCTGTCTGAGATGATGCAGGAACGTGGCGTCGAGGTTGATCCATCCACCATTTTCAGATGGGTTCAGCGCTACGCACCGGAGATCGAGAAGCGGGTGCGCCCGTACCAGGGACGGCGATCCGGCTCATGGCGCGTGGATGAGACTTATGTGCGGGTGGGCGGCACGTGGAAGTATTTCTTTCGCGCCATCGACAAGCACGGTCAGCTGGTCGACTTCATGCTGTCAGATTGCCGCAACACCAGAGCCGCTTATCGGTTCCTCCGAAAGGCAGTGAAATCGATGAGCGACTACCCTCCATCATCCATCACAACCGACAAACTGGCCTCGTATCCCAAGGCGATCCGGCGCTTACAAAACGAAAGGATGCTGTCGAAGGATGTCGAACACCGCACCTCAAAATATCTCAACAACATCATCGAGGCGGACCACGGCGCGCTCAAGCGTGTGATCCGGCCAACCCGCGGATTCCAGACGATGAGAACCGCCTCTGCGACCCTGAAGGGCTTTGAAGTGATGCGCATGATCCGCCGCGGCCACTGTGTCTTGGCACAGTCCGGCGCGACAGGCGAAATCCGCCTTGTGAACCAGCTCTTCGGCCTTGCAGCTTGAGTGGCCCAGTCGACTGGGTTCGTCATGCCCTTTCCAGATTAATGCAACAAAGCCGGATCCGAGTTTGTCCGTCACAATGACCCTCGGCGTGTAGCACAAATCCTTCAGCAGCTTGCGAAAGAAACGCTTTGCTGCCTTTTTGTTGCGGCGGCTCTGCACCAGAACATCGAGCACGTTTCCGTGCTGATCAACCGCTCGCCAGAGATAGTGCAGTTTGCCTCGGATACGGACAAACACCTCATCCAGAAACCATTTGTCTCCTGGTCGCGGTCGGCGCCGCTTGAGGCTATTGGCGTAAGCTCGTCCGAAGCGCAAGCTCAAGTCGCGGATCGTCTCGTAGCTGACCACGACGCCCCGCGCCGCCAAGATCAGCTCGACCTCCCGCGAGCTCAGGCTGAAGCCGTGATACAATCAGACGGCTTGGTTGATGATTTCGGCCGGGAAGCGGAAGCCGCGGTACGGATTGGGTGTCGTGGTCATGCCCGGGACCCTGCCATAGACGCCGAACTCTCGCCAACCTGACAATACCACGAGCTGCGGTGAGGAGCCGCTGCCTTTCTGAGACAGCCGCTCATCTTGCGACGTTTCGTGGCCCGCGGTTGAGACGAGCGATCTTCTGCAAAACGGGCCGAAAATATAACCCGTTCTATAACTCAGGTGCCTTGATCTGCTTGGCCTCGATGGCCTCTCCGCCTGCGACATCGACTCCCTGAGGTCGCGCTCTTTACGAACCATTAAGCCTAATCTGGCCTGACTACCGCTTCGGCATCTATACGGCGGATGAACGGGCTATCCTGCCACCATTCAGCCGTGGTGCCCGATCATGGCACCACTACGAGTGAACCACTCGGGTGGGACCACTCGGCAACGGTGCCTTCAACCGGTGTCCTTGTAAAACAACGCAGAAACGTACTGCCTCAGAGGTAATAATGATGACCTATTACGGAACCGATTTCGATGATGACTTCGATGGCTCAGACTACTTCGATACCATCATCGGGTATGACGGCGACGACCTGCTCTACGGCTTTGATGGCGACGATGATATCTATGGCGGCTACGATCACGACACGATCTCTGGCGGTTTTGGAGATGACTACCTGAGTGGCAGCGCTGGCCACGACGACCTTTATGGCAACGCCGGCTGGGATGACCTGTATGGCGGCTCAGGTCTTGACTACCTGTCAGGCGGCTCTGGCGAGGACCTTCTTTCCGGCGGCTCCGGGCGTGACACCCTCAGTGGTGGCGCCGGCGAGGATGTCTTCGTCTTCACCAAAGGCACCTCTGGTCTGTCGAGCAGCACGGTCGATACGATCACCGATTGGAACCGATCCTACGACTCGATCGACATGACCATCAAAGGGACGTCGCGCAACTACCGCGAGGTCAGCACAGACGCGTTGTCCATTTCAACCGCTGCCTCCGATGCCGACTTCTTGTATGGCGATACGAGCATCAGGCACGTGTTCCTCTACAACTCCGATATCGACAGGGGTTACCTCGTGTCCGATCTCAATGCCGACGGCCTGTTCGAAACCGGTGTTGTGCTCAAGAGCGCGGGGCTCGCTTCGGACATGAGCTATCTCTTCATCATCTAAGCACGCCGGGCCTCCTCCGAAGGTAGTCAGGAGGAGGCTTCGACAGCGCCAGAGACGAGCATGCTCTCTCTGCCCTACTCAGGGAGCAGCGGGCAAACTGCCCGCATGCTTGTCGACACACCGGTGTGATGATGCGAGAGCTTCCATCCACCATGTTGATCCCGTGGCCCCTGACGCAACCCCTGAGAGGGATGGTAGGGCTGCCCGCTCTCCCGAGCTTCCGGCATGGTCGTGGCAATCCTCAGCAGGCTGCCACGCCTCCGCACCTTTAGGTGCCCCGCATCAAACTCTGACGTTAATTTCTGCCGCCTCAAATGAGGCCGAGAAAATTATCGAGTCTTCGCTGAGGTACGGCCACTGACAGACGCCACTACGCAATTTTGTTCCCATCACCTCTGTCGTTTGGCCTTAGAGCAGCAGGTCGGCCCGCAAGACCGCCAAACCGTCACAATCCCAAGCAAGTTTGTAGCTTCGGCTTCGCCCGGCGTCATCTCGCAATGACCCCGCTCCCGAAGCCGCGGCACCGGCCAGCAATTCGATTTCCTCAGTCGATGCGAGCGACCTTTGGAGGAGATCTCGCTGACCAGTGCCACCTCTTTCACCCCTTCTCGGCCACCCAGCATAAATGCTTGATCAGCTATAGCTTGGTACGGGCGGAGGGACTCGCCCTCCACAGCTTGCGCCGCTGGAACCTAAATCCAGTGCGTCTCCCAATTCCGCCACGCCCGCACGTGGTGGGCCCGCCCGGACTCGAACCGGGAACCAGACCGTTATGAGCGGCCGGCTCTAACCATTGAGTGACAGGCCCACGCCTCCCGGAATGTGCCGCATTCATGAATGGCTGGCTATATCAGGAAAGGCACACCGGCACGGAACTCCTAGAGACCGAGGCCTTTAGGAGTCAGGTCACTGTCACTGAGGATCCCATGCCTGAGATCCCCGAACCCTCGTCTCGCGACCGAACCACGCTCTTCAAGCTGCGGGCGCAGCAATGCCGCTATGTTGTCTCGGACGAAACCGAGGCGATCTTCTGCGGTGCCCCGACCGATGACGGATCCAGCTGGTGCCCTTGGCATCGACGGCTGGTCTATACCAGGCCAGCTTCCGGTGGTGTGAGGACTGGGCGTGGGTTCGCCCTTCCCGGTCCTCGCTAGAGCGGGCCAAGGAGAAATCGCGGAACGACAAGCAACCGTGAAATCAATGGGGAGCAGCCTTGCTGCGGATCTGCTCATCAACCAAGGCCTTGGCCTCCTCGATCACAGCCTCGCGCGCCCTTATCCCCCCGTGTGCGGCAACTCTCTAAAGGCTAGGCTGCTTCCCGGCTCATAGATGAAGACCTGCCATCCGGGTCCGGCGGTCCGGACTACCGGGCGGTAGTCGCGATAGTGACTCTCTTCTGTCATTCCTGTCCTCGGCGGTAGCGCAAGCGACCGAGGTAGGTAGGGTCTGTCGCCCACGAGGAAATGGCCAATGTGCTCCAGTTGAGGATCTTTCCGGACATGGCCTGTCAGGGATCGCCCTGCCTTACTCTTGGTTAACCCTTCTTCCAATCGGGCTCTTTGGACCGGGAGCCTCTATCGCCTGGCGCAGTTCTCTCGGCAGTTAGGTTTCCGAGGATCATCCGATGACCAGGAACTCTCTCTACCTCGCCGCGCTCTCCACGCTCTTGCTGTCGGCGGCCTGGCAGCCGACGCAGGCTGCCAGCTTCGACTGTGCCAAGGCCGCGGCCCCCGACGAAAAGACCATCTGCGCCGATCGCCAGCTCAATGATGCGGACGTCGAGATGTCCGTCCTCTACACCCAGCTCAAGCCGCTTCTTGGCATGGGCGCCCGCGGCGACATGGAGGATGAGCAGGCCGCCTGGCTCAAACGGCGGGCCAGCTGCGGAGATGATCGTGCCTGCGTGAGCAAGGCTTATGACGACCGGATCCGCCAGCTGCGGAATGGATTTGAGGCGCTCGCCAAGCGGGGACCATTCTGACCACAGCCGACATGGACCTTCACCCGACAAGATCCGACCCATCGCCATTCCATCACATTGGATCGGCAGGGTCTCCTCTCTCATGCGTGAGGAGACGCTCGATGGCCACGTCGCAGTTTACGGAAGACGAGATCACGGCCCGGGCCCAGCAGCTCGCCGACGCGCCGGGGCCTGGCTGGGAGACGGTTCTTGCCAATGAGCGGGTTGGAAAGGACATCGCCGAGATCGGAGACCATAAGGAAGTGTGCTGGGGTGGACGGGGCTCCGTTGCATTAACTTGGAACGGTCACAACGAATCCAGTCGAACGGGTCGTTCAGGCTGCAAGGCCGAACAACTGGTTGACGAGACGGATTTCGCCTTTCGCTCCTGCCTCTCGCAGAA
>NZ_JBVVAK010000165.1:0-15994 GCF_055792825.1 Microvirga sp. GN3 | reverse complement strand
CCGTCAGCACATCCACCTGCCGCAGTTTCGCGACGATGTCCTCGGCCGTGTGTCTCTTCTTGCTCATTCGCTTGTCCTCCATTCGGCTTGAAAGCCATACATCAGGGAGGACCACTTCTCAGGGAGCAGGCCAAGACCACGGATCGAATGCCAAGAACCGCCTCTCGCACGGCTGCGACATGCTCGGGGAAGTCACGGTGGCAAATCAAGGCCGAAGCGCCACTTGACTGAGCGAGATAGGCCACCTCATCCGGGGTTTGGCGAAAATTCGTCGGCACCCAAACGGCGCCCAACTGGAAACATGCGAACATGGACTCGAACATCTGGTTGCAGTTTTTGGACTGCACCAGAATGCGATCACCTTTGCCGATTCCTTCTGCGGATAAGGCCGCCGCCATGGCGTTGACACGGTGGGCCAGATCGCCCCACGTCCAGGCCGCATCGCCCCAGACGAAACCAATCTCGTTTCCGTGACGTCGAGCAACCTGATGCAGGAAGTTGGACAGGTTCATGACCCGGTTAGACACGCGTCCGACCCCTCCTGCGGGAATCTCAGTAGAAGCAGTCATCTATGGTGCTCCCTGAGACAGACAATGACAGCACGTGCCATAGTTGTATTCCCTTTACCGAACACGTTGAGCGCTCTTCCTCACGAGTCTGAGGAGGCGGTCAGAGGAAGGCCGTCGAGATCCACGGTACGGTGGCAATGATCACGAGACCGATAATGAGCGCGACGAGATAAGGCCAGATCGCGCCGATAGCCTCGTCTGGCGAGACATTGCCGATCTTGCAGGCAAGATAGAACCCGATGCCGATCGGTGGCGTCATCAGACCGATATTCATCGCCGTCACGATGACCATGGAGTAGTGAATGTCGTTGATCCCAAGGCTCTTCGCGATGGGGAACATGAGCGGAGCCATCAAAACGATAGCCGGGAGCCCTTCAAGCACACAGCCCAGGACCATGAAAACGATGATGGTCACGGCCATGAAGGTGATCCAGCCGCCAGGCAGTCCCGTCATGAAGGACGCGAGCCCCTGAGCGACGCCCGCCTGTGTGATCGCCCAGGCCATGGCAAGGGCGGTTCCGAGGATCAGCAGGATCGATCCGGTGAGCGCTGCGGTTTCGACCAGCATGCCGTAGAGCTTGCGCCAACCGATGCCTCCGTAGAGAACGATGCCCATGAACAGCGCATAGATGACAGCAATGGTCGACACCTCGGTTGCCGTCGCTATACCACCGGCGACCGTGCTCCGAATGAGAAACGGCAAAACCAATGCAGGGGCGGCGACGAGCAGCGTGCGACCGATCAGAGAAGCCGGTGCCCGACGGACACCTTCCATGCTCTCACGACGGGACTTCCAGCGCGCCAGAATCGCGAGGACCGCGAGCAGAACCATGGCGACAACGAAACCGCTGGTGAAAAGACCGGCAATGGAGACCCCTGCGACAGAACCCAGAACGATCAGGACGATGCTGGGCGGAACCGTATCGGCCATAGCCGCGCCGGTCGCGAGAAGCGCGATCATCCCCCGCGGGCTGTGCCCTCGCCGCTTCATCTCCGGGAAAAGTGCCGGAGCGACTGTGGCCATGTCGGACACCTTAGATCCTGAGATACCAGACACCACGAAGAGTGAGCCTAGCAGCACGTAGGACATGCCGGCACGCACATGACCAAGAAGCGACGCGAGAAAATCGACGATGGCCTTGCCCATCCCCGTTGCATCGAGGATGCAGCCAAGCAGAACGAAAATCGGGACCGACAGAAGAATGATGCCGGACATGCCTTCATCCATCCGTCCGATCATGACGAAAGTCGGAACCTGAGTGGCGAAAGCCAGATAGCTCAAAGTGCCTATGCCGAAGCAGAAGGCTATAGGCACGCCGGCCGCAAGGCAGACTGCTACGAACACAACCAGGAACAGAAGGATCTTAGAGCTACCCAGCCGCACGAGGGAAGGTGAGAAA
Source organism: Microvirga sp. GN3 (assembly GCF_055792825.1). Lineage (NCBI taxonomy): Bacteria > Pseudomonadati > Pseudomonadota > Alphaproteobacteria > Hyphomicrobiales > Methylobacteriaceae > Microvirga > Microvirga sp. GN3. The sequence continues at coordinate 14,025 of NZ_JBVVAK010000165.1, read as the reverse complement.
AACCAGAGCGCAGCGGTGATTGTGGCGATCAGGAGAGCCGCGATGACGAGATCTCGCCACGATGCGCTTTTCAGCGCATACATAATCACGATTCCGAGCATGGCTACCATTCCGAAGGGAATAGCAGCCACGCGGAAGGTATTTGGAATATTCAGTGCAGGCGACGTGATGTACCACTCCTCCAGAGCATAGTCGAAGGCCGGAACCATCAGGAAGAGAAGGAAGGTCGCGATCACCAGGAGAGCAAATGCCTCCATGAATCCCTGAACCCGTTCAGGCATCTTGTGGAGGAACAATGTCAGCCTGAGATGCTCGTTGCGGTCGAGCGCGATGGCCGATCCCAACATGGCAAGCCATAGGAAGCAGATCGAGGCAACCTCATCGATCCATACAACCGGGAGTGAAAAAATATACCGGGATGTCACTCCGGCCAGCAGAAGTGTCACAATAATGACCAGCAGGCCGGATGCCACTATTTCAACAGGCTTCAGAAAGCGCGACCCCGCGCGAACCTCGTCACTTTCGGCAATGATGAGCGGTTCTGAGGCAGGGATAGCCTGTGCGGAGGATGTCATGTCCAAACATTCCCTACGAGTTCCTATGACGTTGAGTGACCGAAGTAGCTATCCGTCATGGAAATTCCGGGGCCCCTTCACTCCACGTGCGGAACCCCGGTATCCAAGCTTTAGGCTAGGGTGCCGACGGCACGCTCCAGCAGAGCCCATGCCTCGTCGCCATACTTGCCCTTCCACTCCGAATAGAAGCCGGCTTTGCGCAGCTTGTCGCGGAAGGGTGCAGGATCAAGCTGGTTGAATATCATGCCCTTGGTGGCGAGTTCCTGCTGAAGACCGCCGTTCAGCTTGGCCACATCTTCACGCTCTTTCACGCCGGCCGCATTGATGTGCTTGGCAACAATCGTGCGTACATCCTCAGGCAGTCGCTCCCATGCACGCCTGTTCGCCAGGAACCAGAACCCATCCCACATATGGTTCGTCAAGGAGCAATACTTTTGAACTTCGTTCAGCTTCGCCGTGGAGACGATGGCGAGGGGATTTTCCTGACCGTCCACCACCTTGGTCTGAAGCGCCGTATAAACCTCGTTGAAGTTAATCGATGTCGGAGCCGACTCGAAGGCCTTGTACATTGATGTCCAGAGGGGAGAAACCGGCACTCGGATCTTGAATCCCTTTAGATCATCGGGCGTGTTGATCGGCTTCGTCGAGGACGTCGTCTGCCGGAAGCCGTTATCCCAGATCTTGTCCATGGCGACGAGGTTGGCCTTGGCGATCTGCTGCCGGACATAGGAGCCGAGCTCACCGTCCATCGCTTTCCAAACCGTCGCGTAGTCCGGAAATGCGAACCCGATTCCGTTTATGGATGCCGCCGGCACGAGCGTGGACATGATCAGGCCCGATAACGTGAAGAACTCGACGCCGCCCGAGCGCACCTGGCTGAGCGTATCCGTATCGGATCCCAACTGGCTGCTCGGGAAGATCTGGAGATCGAAACGGCCATTCGTCTCGGCCTTGATCGCGGCCGCCATTTCTCGCGCCCGGGCGTTCATCGGGTGCGAGTCCGGCAGGTTGTTCGCATATTTGTAGGTGAACTCAGCCTGCTGGGCCCGTGCAATAAACGGCGCTCCGACGACAGCACCGGCAAAAGCGGTCGAACCGACAGTGAGCAGCCGGCGACGAGACAAGATCATGTAACCCTCCTGGTTGGGGCTCTTGGGATCCCCATACTTCCTCAAGAATCAGGTCCACATCTCGGACCTTCTGTTATTAGTGGCACGCCACTTGCCGGGCGTTTTCGTTGGCTCATAAGGAGGCACTCTGATAGTCTCTATTGTCAATGGAAAATTGCTCTTTGAGAGAAATCCTCAACTCTCGGCCATCAAAGGTCCATATGTTGGAATATCAGAAGACGATTTCAGCCAAGATCGCGATCCAGGGGATCGACAGCGCGACCGTGAATGGGGCACAGGCGATTGACAGAGCGGCGACGCTACTTCTGCTCGTTGGGAGAGCGGGGCCTTCCGGCGCTCGCTTGTCCGAACTGGTTGAACAATGCGACCTTCCGAAGCCGACCGTCCGCCGTATGCTTCTCGCGCTGATGCGGGCCGGCCTTCTCGACCAGGATCTGGAGACCAGGCGCTACTATCTCGGACCAGAAATTCATGTTCTCGGAATGTTAGCGAGCATCCGTTTCGGTATCCATTCGATCTCACTCCGCTCCCTTGTCCGACTAAGCCAACAGACCGGTGATACCGCGTTCCTTTCCGTGCCGCGGGGTGTCTATTCCATCTGTGTGCATCGCGAAGAGGGACCGTATCCGATCCGGGTTCATGCTCTTCATGCCGGGGATCGGCATCCTCTCGGTGTAGGAGCAGGAGGTTTGGCTTTGCTCGCTGCGCTACCCGACGAGGACGTGGAAGAAGTTCTGGCCGCCAACGCGGACGTTCTTGCAGACAAGTATCCACCCTTCTCGCCCTCCGTCCTCCGTGCTCTTGTTCAAGACACTCGCGTTAGAGGTTATGCTCTCAACCCGGGCATGCTCCTTTCCGACTCCTGGGCTATCGGTGTTCCGATTCACGGATCCGATGGCCGTCCGGTCGGCGCTCTTTCCATCGCAGCGACGGAAAGTCGACTGAGTGAGGAACGCCAGCGCGAGATCGTCCCTCTCGTCGAGAGGGAAGCTTCTTGGATCGAGACACGTCTGACTGAGATTGACACCGGCGAAAAACACGCGCGAGGTCGACGGGATCATCCATGACGGCGCAAAATCCTCGAAATGTCCTATAACGCCTCGGGTCTCCTCCGACCGACACTCGAGCACCTACCCCCTGTCAGGCCTCTTACATGGCTTCGTAAGTTTGCAGACGACATGTGAAGGAGCGATTTGCCACGCTGGCACTTTGGGCACCTAGTCAAAATAAGGCAAGCAGATGCCGTGCATGCCCTCTTCTTCCAGCATGCACTGACCGATGTCGACACATGCACCCCTTGACAATCAACTGCCTCCAAAATGGCTGATGCGGCCATGTGGCAGGGCTAACTTAATAGCTTTTCTCTTCTGGCTATCGATGTCGAGGTCTTGTTCGATGTGGACACTGCGCAGCGTGACCTCGTGCGCAGCGAGAAAAGGATCTCCGACCCTGGCGCCATGTTGAGATATGTGACTGGGCGTGAACACCTGCCAGTCCGAACGGCCCTTGAAGCTCGACATCCTTGCCTCTGCCAAGTGGCGTCTCTGTTTGCGTAAGCGAGAGACCGTGAAGTTACAGATGAGCATCGGCACCGGACCGCTTATCGTGCAGCCGATTTGCAGTCCGTGTCTGGGCCTTTTGAATAGCTATTCACCGCTGATCCAAAGATAGCTCCCGCGGGCGATACCGATTGAGCGCTCCCGACGGCCTGAGAGCAAGCTATCTGAAAGATATTTTCCGAAAATGATGCCACTTATTATTGATTTATACTGACAGTAATTACATATATTTGCATATTTTCCTCTCTATAACTAGTAATGATATGATCCGCCAAAGGAAAGATGCAAATTCTTCTCTGTATGAAAATAGTCAATGAAAGCGTGAATATTTACCTTATTAATATACGCCATTTTTTCGCCCTACTCACAGTCCAATTGAAGAATGGTAAGCCGAAAAAAGATAAATACGGCACTACACAAGGGGTAAAATCATGTATGCACTTCTCTGTTAACCTGCACTAATCTCTGCAGGTCATATCTATCTGTGTTTGCATCTGTTCGGATGCGAATACTCCCATCTATCTATTAAGACACATCTGCATATTTTCGATTTGCGTTTCTGAAACGCCTCCCCTCCTTGCGACTGCTCAGTCGCATCTTCCCCGACGATTCAACCAAGCCGCTAAGGCAATATTCTCAAAGGGCAATTTTTATCATGGCAAGTTACCTCAATGGCTCGACGATCACCTCGGGTGGTGAGTCCTATGGCGTCCAGAACGGCAGCAAGCCGTGGTCGCTGACCTCGTCCGGTAACGGCGAATACCGCTTCGAGCTCCGCGATGGTGACCAATGGAGTGGCGATTCGGCCAACAAGGAGCGGACGCAGATCTACTCCAAGACGAAGGTTCCCTTCGACCAGAAGCACTATACGACATTCGACATTCGCTTCGACACGAACCCAGCTGCCAGCACCGCGGACTGGATCTCTCTCGTTGGCTGGCATGCCACCGAGGACGCGGGTGAACCCGGCTCGCCCGGGATGCTGACCCTGCACATGCTCAATGGCAAGTTCTCCCTGATCAGCCGCTCGGACGCGGATTCCATTACCAGCAATCCGGTCAACAAGACCCAGCTGACCAGCCCCATCCAGCAGGGCAAGTGGTACAACTTCACGATGGAAACCCAGTTTGAGCGTACCGGCAACGGATCGCTGAAGGTGTGGCTCGATGGCGAGCTCGTCGTCAACTACACCGGCCCCATGGGCTTCAACGACAAGGTCGGCCCGTACCTCAAGTTTGGACCGTACCGCGAGGACGCCTCAGACACGATGGCGGTCAGCTACCGCAACATCGATCAGTCGCTCACGCCGCTGACGCCGCGCGATGGCGATGGCTCGACCCCCACGCCTACACCCACCCCGGAGCCGACCCCCACCCCGGAGCCGACGCCGACCCCGGAGCCGACACCGTCTCCGATCAACAAGATCAGCGGAACCAGCGCCGCAAACGTGCTGACCGGCAAAAGTGGTGCGGACCAGATCAACGCCCTTGCAGGGAATGATCGACTCTACGGTAAGGGCGGCAATGACGTTCTCACTGGAGGAAGCGGCAAGGACTCCTTCATGTTCGATACGAAGCTCGATGCTAGCACCAATGTGGATGTCATCACCGACTTCAACGTTACGTACGACACCATCGGCCTCAACGACTCGATCTTCAGCCGCCTGAAGACGGGTGCGCTTTCCTCGATGAACTTCTTCACCGGCACGAAGGCCAAGTACGCGAACGACTTCATCGTCTACGACAAGGCAACGGGTGCGCTCTACTATGACGCCGATGGTAGCGGCTCGAAGGCACAGGTGAAGTTCGCCACGCTCGATAAGGACTTGGCGCTGAAAGCTACCGACTTCTGGATTGTCTAAGACCTTCTGGTTGATTTTGAACGGCCCCGGCTCACGCTGGGGCCGTTTCTTTTTCAGGCGAGCCCTCTCTGCCGATTCGTTCGGGACAACATGCTCAGCCAGCACCGTTTTCACTGCCCGCTTTATTATCCCGATCTCATCACGGAGCCGCCTGAGAGCCGATCGCAAAGAGCGATCACAAACAGTGTGACGGACAGCTTGAAAGGCGTTTGATTTCAAATCGCCGAATAGAGAAGCACGCTATTCGGCAGAGCCAGGGTGGTTGAGAATGGAGCGGTGCGGGATTCTTGGACCGAGAACGAGTTACCAGAGACTCCTTCTCTGCCGCACTGGCGATCGATCTTATAGGTTAACATTTCTCGGCTCGGCTGAGATTCGATGAACCGCTGACTTTGATAGGCGATTCAGCCACATGGGTATTTATGTAGTGAATTAGTGCGCCATTCTCCGGGGAGATCTGTTGCCAGCCTCCCCAGATACCCATCCTGCACAAGCCGTATCAACTCATGAGAGATACAGAGTTGCGATAACTTGCACCTACCCCAAATCGGTAAGGTCTATCTCATCGGGGTCCTTAGGCTGCTCGGCAACAATCCTCTTTAAGGAACTAGATTATAGTTCGCACAAAAGAGGCTGAGATGCGCTTCTCCTCTTCAGGGCTACCTCTGGGGTAGTGCCTTCGAGGCGATCCTACTCCAGGACAACTCGAGATGACGGGACTCTTGACGATCTACGCTTCGAGATTGGGCACTATCTACTGTAGTGGATCGGCTCGAAGTAGTGCATCCAACGCTTCAACAGTCTCATCGTCGAGTCGGTCGTTGCAATAGAGGACATCAAGCGGAATTGCGTACAGGCGCTCCAGTCCCAGACGCTTCAGCAGCGCAGGAGAACCTTCGTTATGGTATGGTTCGATTACCTCAATAGCCTCCACCGTCATCAGACCTTTTCCACCGACGTGGAATCATCTCATCCCCTTGGTTTGCCGCATTTTTTTGACGGCAAACTGGATCCACTTCGCCGAAACTGCACTAAACCCCCGGTTGTCGCCCATCGGGTTAATTTATCATCTCACGCCAACCAGAGTGATCCCACCCTACCCTTTCAGTGACGGCAATTCGATCCAGCAGTCTCAGGACCCATAAATCGGTCAATTAACAACCCACGTCGACTGACTATTATTGATTATAAGCCCTAACTCTATTGAAGCGCTTAAATCAGCTCCATCCTGGACGTAATATTTCTCAACTGAATGCTGCAATGGCAGCCGTGGCAAGGGCACTCCCAGGAAGATCCGCTCACTAGATACGGATCAGAAATATTATCTTCATCCAATAGAGGCACATGATATGCAAGCCAACGCCGGGATAAAGAAATCTGTTCGCCGCGTACTAGACCCGGTGGTTGCAGCAAGCTTGGCGATGCCCGCTTTGGTCATGCGACGCGTGCGCCACTCGGGACTATCTCAATGGCCCATCACACAGAAGACGCTTCTAGGCCTAGGAGTATATCCCCTTCTGGATCATTACTATGATCCACAGATCCGCCCAAACGGGCTGACCCCTGAGTCTCTGCAGCGGGATCGCTATTTGCCGGGTCTTGATCTACGCACCGATTCACAACGCAGCTTACTGTCACAATTCCGGTTTCAGCATGAGCTTAAATCTCTGCTGCATTGCAAACCAGCGATGAGTGATGGTGTATATTGGTTCAATAACACTTACTTCGGGCGTATCGACGGTAGCATCTGGTATTCAATGCTGCGCACTTTCAAGCCGAAGAAAGTAGTGGAGGTAGGGTCCGGCTTTTCGACATTGATTGCGCGTCGCGCTCTAGAGCGCAACGCTGCCGAGGGGGGGCCTTCGGCCGCTCATATTTGTATTGAGCCTTACGAGAACCCATGGCTTGAGCAATGTGGCGCACAGATCGTACGTGAAAAGGTAGAGCATGCGGATTCCAGCATAGTCGCAGACTTGAGAGAGAATGATGTTCTCTTTATCGACAGTTCCCATATGCTCCGCCCCAATGGCGATGTGGTAGTAGAAATCCTACAACTCCTACCCCGTTTGGCTCCAGGCGTAATTGTGCATGTGCACGATATTTTCACACCGAAGGACTATCCTTGGGAATGGCTGTTTCAGGAGAACCGGCTCTGGAACGAGCAGTACATGTTGGAGGCGTTCCTCAGCATGAATCCGTCCTTCGAAATCATGCTCAGTGCATATCATATGTTGCACGTTGCGCCTGAAGAGCTGGAAGCTGCCTGTATACCTCTTCAAGACCAGGATTTTGACAGCACGATCTGCAGTTCATTTTTTATTCGACGTATTGGTTGATCCCTCCCTCCTCTGGCTGAGTCATAATGGAGTTGCGAGCGTCGAAAATGAGATGATGTGAGCACATGAGTTTGGGTGTTGTTGGCCAGAAGGATTGGGTAGGATCATCATCGTCTATGAGACGCGACAAGCGGTAACCAGCGACCTGTGAAGGGCTGTTTCCATCAAAACTATCGCAGCTCTTGCTCTAGCCTCATTACTTAAGCGGCGTGTCTGAGAAGCGTCGGGGCTTTTGAAGAATCCGCAATTGTCGTTTCTCGCTTGGGCAGCATATAGGATGCGTAGCCCGGCCCCACACGCGTCGTTAGTAACAGGTCGACGAAGAAACGCTCGGAAGTTTATCAAACTGTGTAGACGCCTTGGCAACACATGAAGAACCGTCGGATTTTGTACAGCAGGTAACCAGAGCAAACATGCGTGCGACCTTTGCTGCAAGTTTACATGCCGCCCAGATTGTAAGACCGTGCGCACATATCTCAAACGCGAACTAGAGGCTTCCGTCTATGAGCCTCGCAAGTCGCGCCGGGCTGTGATTAATCCCTGCATCACTTACTTGCGCAAGCGTATGAGCACATCGTGGCCGGCCGATCGCATTCGCGCGGACGCCGGGAAAGATTGCCGACATCAGCATGGCCCTGCCGCTTCTGGGTACGGTCACACCCCCTAAACGCCTGATCGGGGCCAAGGCTTACGATGTGGGCAGCCTGCGCCACTGGCTCAAGGAGCACCGCATCAAGGCAATCATTCCCTCCTCAGCCAACCGCACAATGCCGTATCCGCTCGATCACACGGCTTATTGTCGGCGTAACCTGATCGAGCGTCTCTTCTGTCGCCTGAAGAACTCGCGGCGCATTGCAACGCGCTAAGGCCGGCTGGCCCGCAATTACCTCGCAGACCTCGCGCAGATCGCCGTCACAACCGGGTGGAGCAAAGGGCCCTCTACCGTTCGGCAACGCGTTGAGACGTAAGTCCTCTGAATTGGCCGACATGAAACCCCTCGCGATCGCGCAAGGCCGTCGCCCGCGAGCACTTAGCCAAAGGCTCAATCACTGGCTGCCAGTCACACGCTTTCTGAATGGCGTCCGGATTAACCCGACGAACAGCGGCCGCTTAGTAAGCTCGCTGCAGCAATGCTGCCCAGTCACAGAAACTGGTCCACGGTTCAAGTGGCTGCGTACAGAATACGTGGAAAATTCGATGTACTCTTTCCGTAACGGAGCGCTATCCCTCCGCCCTCGCTTCACAATCTGGACAATCACGCCACAACGCATCAAAGTCGGCCACGTCGGCCATCCATTGAGCAAATGAATACGTTGCGCACGAATTGATACAAGGCAAGTATAGAGCACCCAACCATGAATCTACGCAGGAAGTAGGTCGCGGGATATGCCCGGCACACGAACGGACATCGCTGAACAAATCAAAGAGGCGATGCCGCTATATGGGCGGAAAATACTCATGATCGTGGAGAATCTGCCTGTTCCGTTTGACCGTCGTGTTTGGCAGGAAGCGCAAGCTCTGAAGGATGCTGGCGCGACCGTCAGCATCATATGTCCGATCGGCAGAGACCATACGAAAACGCATGAGGTAGTTGACGGTATCAAAATCTACCGTCATCCACTGCCGTCGGATGTAGGATCGGCAATAGGCTACCTTCTCGAGTATGGCACTGCGCTTTTCTGGCAAGTGTGGCTAGCCTTTCGTGTTCTGCGCCGCCATGGATTCGATGTAATCCATGGCTGTAATCCGCCGGATCTGATCTTCCTGGTGGCGCTGATCTTCAAGCCCTTCGGGAAGCAATTTGTATTTGACCACCATGATATCAATCCGGAGTTATATGAAGCAAAATTCGGACGCCGTGATTTGTTCTGGAAGCTGTTGGGTATTGCTGAGGTTCTGACTTTCAAGACAGCTAGAATATCTATCGCTACGAATAACAGTTATAGAGATATTGCGATTCAACGTGGTGGCATGTCCCCGGAAGATGTATTCGTAGTACGTAGCGGCCCAGATCTACGTCGCATACGTGAGGCACCAGAGAATCCAGTCTGGCGTAATAACCGTCGCTACCTCGTTGGATATGTCGGCGTAATTGGTCCTCAGGAAGGCATCGACCTCCTGCTTCGCACCATTGAAATCATAGTGAAAGATCAAGAGCGATCTGATGTGCAGTTCTGTTTAGTTGGCGACGGCCCTGCGCTATCTGGTTTGAGAGCACAGGCTATCGATCTAGGGCTTGTGGATTATGTCACTTTCACCGGTCGTGTCTCCGACGAGACCCTGCTTGAAATCCTCTCAACATCTGATCTTTGCGTAAATCCTGACCGTGTCAACGAAATGAACGATAAATCAACCATGAACAAGATTCTTGAATATATGGCATTAGGTAAACCAATTGTGCAGTTTGATGTGACTGAAGGGCGATACTCAGCGCAGGAGGCGTCGCTTTATGCCATTGCTAACGATCCAAAGGATTTCGCTGAAAAAATAATCTCATTGCTCGACAATCCGTCCCAATGTCGCAAAATGGGAGAGGTTGGGCGCGATAGAATACGATCCAAGATGTCGTGGGAGCATGAGATTCCACATCTCATTGCTGCATACAAAAAGCTATTTGGGGATGTTCCACGGGGGCGTCCTCTGCAATAGTAAGCGATCAGTACTTGCTTTGCATAGGCATATGCTTCCTAGACCTCCTCAAGTAGGGCGATAGTTAGGATCGATTGCGCTCTTTAGTGCAACTGTCCAATCTCGATCTAGTAGGCGACCATTTGCGTTCTCGGCGCATTAAAATGGGGCTGTGAAAGTGGTCCAAGCCAAAGATCTAAACTGGTTGCTTCACAGGCTCTGCGCGATGAGTCTCGCTGAAGTCACACATCGTATCAAAGAGCAGGTGAAGCGCGCCTCGTTTCGAAGAGATCTTTCAGGGTGGTCTCGCTTTGATATCGGCGATGGCCCCCTTACCGCATCCTCTAATCTACGGGCAAATCTAGAAAAGTCATGGCCGGGCCACCTTGTGACCCAAATTGACAATACTACGAAGGCAACTCTCGCTGGCGAGATGCATCTCCTTGGTCAGCAGTGGCCAACGTTCAATTTGCAAAGTATCGACCCCAGCATCTGGTTTCTTGATCCGGTGTCCGGGAATTACTGGCCTGGTGCCGATGCTTACTGCTATGCCATCAATTACCGACATAACACGAAATACGGAGACGTGAAATTCGTATGGGAACTCAATCGCCTGCAGTTCCTGCAACCACTTGCTGCTCTTGCATTGAAGAGAAACGACTCCGACCTCTACACTCAATTAGTCCGTGCTGTTCTCGTTTGGATGGATGCCAACCCACCATTCCGTGGCATCAACTGGCCCTCGGGCATTGAACTAGCAATGCGACTTGTTACGATCGCTATTCTTGTTGCATGTGCCCCGCCCACAGCATCGATTGACTCTCATACTCGCCGTCGATTGCGTGCGCTTATTGCTGCACACGCCTTCTGGCTGGCTCGATATCCTTCTCTTCATTCATCAGCCAATAATCATCTTATCGCGGAGGGTTTGGGTCTTCTTATTGCAGGACTCATGGTCCCGGATATGAAGGATAGTGCCAAATACCTCAGCAGAGGTCGTTCAATTGTCGCGAACGCACCCTTAACTCAATTCCACGTAGATGGAACTGGAGTGGAGCAATCTCCGACATACGCAGCATTTACGCTTGAAATGATCACGCTGGCGTCCTTTTTGGACAAAGAGAGTCAGCCTACAGATGATGCAAGGGTTCGACTGCTCAACGCGGGTATGCATCTCAAATCTCTGATGGACGCTGGTGGGAACGTGCCGCGTATCGGCGATGATGATGAAGGTCGCGTGATTGTTGGATCGAATTGCAATGAAGCGCGCTACGTAGCATCAATCGTTGCTGCGTTGTCTGGACTCCTTGAGGACCAAGACCTCGCCCCCCCAATGCATGATGTCCACCTTCGCGACCTCATATTTGATTCCCCCGCGCTTGGTACTGACGCGCCACTTGGCACAGCAACCTATACATCTGGAGGCTACACAGTCGTCCGGGAAGAGATAGTCGGGCGTCAAATACTTCTTGTGTTCGATCATGGTCCGCTAGGTTTCCTGTCTATAGCAGCGCATGGTCATGCGGACGCCCTCGCCTTCTGGCTCCATCTTGATGATCGCCCTATATTGGTCGACTCTGGGACCTATTGTTATCACTCCGAGGATCGTTGGCGAGACCATTTCCGCTCCACTGCTGCACACAATACGTTGGAAATCGCGGGCGAAAGTCAAAGCCTGACTGCTGGTGCTTTTAACTGGCGCCATAAAGCGAACGCACAACTAATCGAAAGAAACCAGGGCCACGAGTGGTCGTTCCGAGCCTGTCACGATGGTTATTTGAAGCGGTTTGGAGTGAAGCATCAAAGAACCATAAAGCGGACCTTTGACGGCTTCCAGATCGAAGATACCCTGCTAGGAAAATCGTTCAGTCTCCCGGTCGCAATTAGATTCATCGTACACCCTGAATTGGCGACAAGGATCGAGGGAAATGAGATTATTATTTCCGCTCTAGAAGGCGACTTAGTACGCCTTCTTGCGGATCCAAGGTGTTCTATTGATCTGCAACAAGGACGAACTATTGGTGGTACCAATCTATACTCAAGCCGTTTCGGATCGCGGGAGGAAACGACAGTCATCCAGTTGTCTACGAACGACATTTCGACCGGGCCTATAACAACCCTTTTCCATGTCATTTAATAGCTTGTGCCGGACTACTCACTCACGTCGGCGGCTGATGACTACATAACAGGAATGCACCCCTGTTGCCGGTCAAGTCGATGGCGGTATTGAACCGGACGGGACCATACACTCTCCCGGTGAGGCTTCCCGTTGCGGTTCGGGTGCAAACCAACCCACCTATCCGTGGCAGCGGTAATTTCGATTACTCCTCCCGAATAGTATCCATCGGAAACACAACGGGTTAAACAAGTATGCAATGCAATAGGAATTCTCTCGAACTCACCGAGAGCTATATTAGTGCCTCCTAAAGGCAACCAGAAAGTCATGATGACCAATCGAAGAACTCCTAGTAATTCAGTTCTACGAGTACTCATTCTTACGCCACTTGGCCCCAATGGAAGAGGCGGCATTGATCGGCTCATGGATTCAATTGCGGTCGAGGTCCGCACTAACCCGGTTAATGGTCTTCAGCTCGATTTCCTCACAACTCGAGGAAAGGGCGCGATCACTGCACCTCTCGTCTTCGCCACCACACTGCTGCGGTTAGCACTCGTTCTATGGACTGGGCGCTTTGATGTCGTACATATTAATCTTGCTTCCTACGGAAGCGCCTTTCGGAAGATGATTCTTGCACATCTCTGTCGATCCTTTGATGTTCCTTATGTGATTCATCTTCATGGAGCCCACTTTCATAAATTTTGGGCGTCCTCTTCACCACCCCTAAGAAAGAGGATCGATGCTATGTTTCAGGGCGCCGCCTCAGTGGTTGTCCTTGGACAGTTCTGGGCGGAAGTAGTCCGACGTAATATACCATCGATGGTAGACCGGACCGAAATTCTACCAAATGCAACTCGTCAATTGCATCCTGGCATTGACCGGGATAAAGCCCGCTCGCCACAGGAACCACATATTCTCTTTCTTGGGCGTCTCGGGCCAAGGAAAGGCACTCCGGTTCTGCTCGAGGCATTGGCAGCAATACGGGATACGGGTCCATGGCGCGCCACTCTCGCTGGCGATGGAAGCATTGCAGAGAGCCGCGCCACCGTCGCGCGCTTTGGCCTCGGACAGCGAGTGGTCGTACCAGGCTGGGTCGATGACAATGAAGTAGAACGGCTACTCGAATCTGCGGATATTCTCGTACTTCCATCCGAGGACGAGAATCTCCCAATGTCTATCATTGAAGCATTCGCACATGGATTGGCAGTCGTCGCTACACCTGTCGGAGCGGTTCCGGATATCGTCCGGCACGATTGTACGGGCATGTTAGTTCCTGTAGGCGATATTTCAGCTCTCAGGGCTACGTTACGCCAACTGATTGAGAGACGAGACATCCGCATCCGTTTGGGCGAAGCCGCAAAAAGAGAACACAAAGAGAAGCTCGAGATCTCAGTGTATGTACAAGCGCTGACGCGAATCTGGAAGAAAGCGGCGAGGAAGACTCGATCCGCTCAAGCTTGAGCATGGAATCCAAAGTAGAACTCTTGGAACTGCCGGAGGGCATGTCTTTAGCGAACAAAGGAGATAGTCTGCTTCGCGGACTGATCCTGCGAGTGTTCGCTCTCTTACAGTGGCCACAGCGCCATCTTATATCGCGCTTGAAAGGCCCTTGATCTATATTCTGAAATATTCTTTGGAGAACTTGACTCTTGTCACTAACAAAGCTGCGAGATCTTAAAATATAGGCACTAAGTACGTCGCCAAAAATTCTGCAACAGCTTTCTAAGCCAGAAGTGTTTGGACATCATGCCAGCCTTGCGACGCGCCTGCTGCGGCGTCAGCGTCACAACCCAATCAGCGGCCTCGGCGGCCAGAGCATC